>URSZ01000087.1 GCA_900550635.1 uncultured Prevotella sp.
GGACCCGAACGGCCAGCCGGCACGGCACAATGAGAAAACAGACAATAACGACACGAAAAAAGTGAACGTAAAAAGGCTTTTTCAATGGCAAAAAACGGTATCTCATTTTCAATGCGTTACACACAGGTCGGAGAAAAGAAAAAATTCAAGGCACATATTTCAAAATAGGTCGGACATATTTTGAATTTTCTCCGACCTATTTTTGCCTGCATTCCGGAGCTACCTGCCCAATCGGACAAAAACGACCGGCAAAAGCGATTTTCCGTAAAATTGGCACAACCGTCGATAGTTTTGTTACATGTTTTATCGGCGCAAGGCATTAATTTTGCAAACATACAAGGCGGCCGCCGCAGCCCGTGCCGCCCCGACGGGAATACACCCGGAGGACACAAGCCGCATAACGGCCGTTACGGAAAAAAGACAAACAACACTAAAAACTTTCAGAATATGGAAACAAACCTTTCTTACGACATGTATGTTCCCACCCGCGTAATGTTCGGGGCGGGAATGCTGAACAAGCTTAGCGAACAGCCCATGCCGGGCAAACGCGCCATGATAGTAATATCGAACGGCAAGTCAACCCGCGCAAACGGCTACCTGTCGCGCACAGAGGAACAGCTGCACAAGGCCGGAGTGGAGACCTCCGTGTTCGACGGCGTAATGCCCAACCCGACCGTGGACAACGTAAACGCCGGCGCGGCCATGGCGCGCGAGAGCGGCTGCGACTTCCTCGTGGCGCTCGGCGGAGGCAGCGTGATGGACTGCACCAAAGGCATAGCGCTCATGGCCACCAACGAAGGCGAGCTGTGGGACTACGTGCCCGTAGGCTCGGGCAAGGGAAAGCCCATTACCGTAAAACCGCTGCCCATCATAGCCATAACAACCACGGCCGGCACCGGTTCGGAGACAGACAACTCGGGCGTGATAACCAAGGAAAACACTTTTGAGAAAGCATTCATAGGCGACGCCCTGCTGTTCCCCGCGCTTTCCATAGTCGACCCCGAACTCATGGCCACCGTGCCGCCCGCATTCACTGCCTACCAGGGTTTCGACGCACTGTTCCACAGCACCGAAGGATACATAGCCCGCGGGGCTAACCTGATGAGCGACATGTACGCACTCACGGCTATCGAGAACATTGCGAAATACCTGCCTCGCGCAGTAAAGGACGGCAACGACATGGAAGCGCGCACGCATGTGGCTTGGGGAAACACGCTTTCGGGCGTAGTAATGTGCCTTACGCTGATAACGAGCGAGCACGCGCTGGAACACGCACTCTCGGCCTATCACCCGGCCCTGCCCCACGGCGCCGGACTTATCATGGTAAGCAAGGCATATTATAAATACTTTGTGGAACACCACGCATGCGACGACCGCTTCATACGCATGGCGCAGGCAATGGGAATGCCCGAAGCAACTAAGGCCGAAGACTTCCTCACCGCCCTCGCCCGCCTGCAGGAGGCATGCGGAGTGGCCGACCTGAAGATGTCGGACTACGGCATACAGCCCGGCGAGTTCGAGACGCTCATGCGCAACACACGCGATGTAATGGGAGTGATGTTCACAAGCGACCGCGTGCAGATGAGCGACGAGGACATCGTGCGTGTTTACGCCGAATCGTACAAGTAAACACCGCCTGCGTCCCTGTAACCTTAACCCGTCAAAAACAAGACCGCACGCACCATGGAACGACGCGATTTCCTGAGAAAGTCGGCACTGGCAGCCCTCGGCACCGCAGTGGGCGGGACAGGACTGGTGCAGGCTTTCAAACACATCGACAACGGAAACAAAAACACGAACAGGATGAAGATAACAGTATTGACCGGAAGCCCCCGCAAAAGCGGGAACTCCGCCTGCCTGGCCGGGCAGTTCATAAAAGGCGCGGAGGAGAAGGGGCACGAAGTGTTCCGCTTTGACTGCGCATTCAAGAACGTCGGGCCGTGCCGCGCCTGCAACCGCTGCGGCATGGACGGCCCGTGCATTATCGACGACGATTTCAGCGAGCTGCGCCCGCACCTCGTGGAGGCCGACATGGTGGTGTTCGCCACACCGATGTATTACTTCGGAATATCGGCACAGATGAAACGTGTAATCGACCGTTTCTATGCCATTAACGGCCAGATAAAGGGTGCGCCCAAGAAAGCGGCCTTCATGCTCACCTTCGCCGACACGGCAAAAGAGGAAGCCGAGCCCATGCTGCTGCATTACCGCACGCTGATGAAATACCTGGGCTGGACAAGCGTGGGCGAAATTGTCGCACCGGGCATATGGACGGCCGGGGCGGTGAACGACACGGATTTTCCGCGCCAGGCCTACGAATTAGGCAAGAGCCTGTAGCCCGAAAACCGGCAGGCATGAGGGTATAAACACAGCGTCCGGCAGGCACGAAACCGGCGCGTTGGAATTTGTCTGCACTTTCGGGGCATTTTCGGAACGGGTTTTCAGAGACGGAAAAATATGTGCCTTGTATTTCAAAATATGTCTGACATAATTCAAAATATGTCGGACATATTTTTTATTTGCTCCCACATGGGGTTAACGCGCTGAATTTTAGTTTTCAATTTTCCGGCCCGAGAAACGCCGTTTTACCGCTCCGGTTTTCACCTTCTTTTGCCGCATACGGCATCCGCCTCGCCGCATGGCACAATACTATATATAATAATGTATGCCGCCCGGGGCGGATTCCACAAAATAAATTGCCGATTTTGAATTTATCATGCAAAAAGCGTATCTTTGCAAGCCGGAGGCCGGGCGGACATGCAACCATGTTCCGGCCCGATACGCTTTTTTTATTATCACAGCCCCGCATACACCGAAAACTATGTTCAAGACCCCACCTATCACAAAGAACCTTATAATAATCAATGTCATAATGTTCCTGGCCGCAATGGTATTGAGGAACTACGGCATTGACCTCGACAGCGCGCTGGGACTGCACTTTTTCAAGGCCGACGACTTTGCCCTGTACCAACTCGTGACCTACATGTTCATGCACGGGGGCTGGTCGCACATCTTTTTCAACATGTTCGCCCTGTGGATGTTCGGGCGCACAATGGAAAGCGTTTGGGGGCCGCGCAAGTTCTTTGCCTTCTACATGCTCTGCGGAATAGGCGCGGGACTGACGCAGGAAATATGGCAGCTGGGGGAATATTACGTGGAGGGGCTCGCAAACTACGAGTATGTGAACACCGGAGC
Source organism: uncultured Prevotella sp. (assembly GCA_900550635.1). Lineage (GTDB taxonomy): Bacteria > Bacteroidota > Bacteroidia > Bacteroidales > Bacteroidaceae > UBA6398. The sequence goes on from URSZ01000087.1 coordinate 3,196, forward strand.
GGCAATGATTCCGATGGGCGACTACCTGAACATGTGGACCACGATAGGAGCGTCGGGCGCGTGCTACGCCGTGCTGCTGGCATTCGGAATGACGTTCCCCAACGAAACGCTTATAATATTCCCTATTCCCATACCGCTCAAAGCGAAGTACTTCGTAGTGGTGGTTGCGGCAATCGAACTGTTCTCGTCGTTCGCCACCAACGGCAACGTTGCGCACTTTGCCCACCTGGGCGGCATGGTGTTCGGCTACTTCATCATACGCCACTGGCGCAGGCAGGGAACAAGGCGCAGCGGCTTCACGGGCTGGGAAAACTACAACCCGCCGCGCGACGGATTCTTCAAACGCATGCGCAACAAATTCAACGAAGCCATGCAAAACCGCAACGAGCGCCCCAACGACGCACACCTGCGCGGCTACGACAACCGGCGTGACGACTACGAATACAACGAAAGGAAAAACGAAAAACAACAAGAAATCGACAGGATATTAGAAAAAATAAAAAAATCGGGATACGAAAGCCTGACAAACGAGGAAAAACGAAAGCTGTTCGACGCAAGCAACCGATAATGCTTAAAAGTATAGGTAAAATCCTGCTTCACCTCGCCACAGGAGCCACCATAGCAACCGTTGCGCTCCTGTGGATAAGTGCGTATTCTGCCCACATCCCGCCCGAAAAGCACGGGTGGCTCGACGTGTTGGGGCTTTGCTTTCCCATCTTTGCAGCAGGCAACGCCGCGGCGCTCCTGGGCTGGCTGATAATGAGGTCGAAGCGCGCAATATTGCCGCTGGCCGGCTTTGTGTGCTGCATAAGCGACGTACAGGCCTACTGCCCGGTAAACATTCCGCAACCAGCACCGAAAGGCTGCCTCAAGGTACTTTCGTACAACACGATGAACTTTGCCGCCGGCTCGGGCGACACCGCAACGGGGAAACACATCACGGATTACATCCTTTCGTCGGAAGCCGACATCGTATGCATACAGGAAGGTGAATACTACAAAGGCTGGAAAAACGCCGAGAAACAGTTGCGTAAACGCTACCCGTACATCGCCACACTCGACAATAACACCGCCGTGTCGCTGCTGCGGTGTTTCTCGCACTATCCCATTGTGGAAAAGATGAGCCTTCCGATAATCAGCGAAACGAACTGCGTGGGAATATTCAAAATAGCACTGAGCAGAGACGACACTATACACGTTATCAACTGCCACCTGCAATCGGACAACCTTACGAAAACCGACCGCGAGAACTACAAAAGCCTCGTAAAGGGAGAACAGCAGGACGGAGCCAAGACAACGGTATTCTCACTGGTAAGAAAACTCAGCGCGGCGGCACGCGTGCGCAGCACACAGACCGACAGCATAATGCAGTACATAGAACGGAACAAGGAATACCCGATGATATTGTGCGGCGATTTCAACGACTCGCCAATATCTTACCCGCGGCGCGAAATTTCGACGGCCCTGACCGACGCATACAAGGCAAGCGGCATAGGACCGGGCTTTTCATTCAACCGCGACGGCATGTTCGTGCGGATAGACCATATTTTCTGCTCAAAACACTGGAAACCGTTCGGAGCAACCGTAGACCGCTCCATAAAACACTCCGACCACTACCCAATATACGCATTCTTGAAGCGTAAAACCAAATAAATAGCCGAAAAACAAGGCGAATATCAAAAAATACGTATATTTGCAAGCTAATTTACAGATTAATAAAAATAAAATATAAAAATCATTAACATGCAAAACAAAGGATTCATAAAGGTAATAGCCGTGCTGCTTACGCTGATATGCGTCTATTACCTCTCTTTCTCGTTTGTTACGCAGCACTACGAAGACAAGGCTGCGGCAATGGGAGAAGAAGCCGGCCAAATGTACCTCGATTCGATTAAAAACGAAAAAGTATGGCTCGGCGCTTACACTTTCAAGCAGTGCCAGGAAATGCAAATAAGCCTCGGCCTCGACTTGAAGGGCGGTATGAACGTGGTGCTCGAAGTTTCAGTGCCCGATGTGGTAAAGAACCTTGCAGACAACTCGCAAGACCCGAATTTCAACAAGGCACTTGCCCAAGCGCAAAAAGAAGCTACCGAAACGCAGACCGATTTTATCTCGGCTTTCGTAAAAAGCTACCAGGCGCTTGTAGGGAAAGACCGTTTGGCTGAAATATTTGCCACACAGCAGTTGAAAGGCGTGGTTTCCACCAAAAGCACCGACGCACAAATCGAAAAAGCACTTAGAAGCGAAGTTTCTGCTGCGATAGAAAACTCATACAAAGTGCTCCGCACCCGTATAGACAGGTTCGGCGTAGCACAGCCAAACATACAGACGCTCGAAGGGCAAATGGGACGTATCCTCGTTGAAATGCCCGGTATCAAAGAACCCGAACGTGTGCGCAAACTTCTTCAGGGAAGCGCTAACCTCGAGTTCTGGGAAACCTACGACGGAAATATCATCACTCCTTATCTGCCCACCATCGATTCCAAGCTCGCAGCCCTGAGCAGCGGCGAAGCAGCTGCTGCCGACACGGCAAAAGCCGCTAAGGCAGAGGAACAGACAGAAGAAAAGGCGGAAGCCAAGGCCGACAGCGCAAAAGGAAGCGTTAACGCCGCTGCTGCCCTCAAGAAAATAGGAGCAAACACAAAGGCCGACGCACAAGGGAAAATTGACGAGCAAACAAAGAAAGAACATCCCCTGCTTTCAATCTTCTCGCCGGCACAAGGACGAAGCGGTTGCGTTGTTGGTTACGTACTTGCACGCGACACCGCAGAGGTTATGAAAATGCTTACGTCGAAAGCGGCGCAGGAAGTTCTTCCGCGCGACCTGAAACTGTGCTGGGGCGTGAAACCTTCCGAGATGAGCACGCGCCAGGAAATTTTCGAACTCTACGCTTTGAGAATCACCCAAAGCAACGGCCGCGCACCTCTGGAAGGCGACGTAGTTGTATCGGCCAAGGACGACTTCGACCAGTTCAACCGTCCGTGCGTAAGCATGACCATGAACAGCGACGGCGCGCGCCGCTGGGCCGTTCTTACCAAAAAGAACGTAGACCACGCAATAGCCATCGTGCTTGACGGCTTTGTTTACAGTGCGCCAAACGTAGAAAACGAAATCACCGGAGGTGTCTCATCAATTACCGGACACTTCACGGCCGAAGATACCAAAGACCTTGCCAACGTGTTGCAGTCGGGTAAAATGCCCGCCCCCGCACACATCGTACAGGAGGACATCGTAGGCCCGTCGCTCGGACAGGAATCCATCATACAGGGCTTCACCTCGTGCGTTGTGGCGTTCATCCTGCTTATGATTTACATGTGCGCGATGTACGGCTTCATCCCGGGCATGGTTGCCAACGGTGCGCTAATCGTGAACTTCTTCTTCACATTCGGTGTGCTCACCTCGTTCCAGGCCGCGCTTACCATGTCGGGTATCGCCGGTATGGTGCTGTCGCTCGGTATGGCTGTCGACGCCAACGTGCTTATCTATGAACGCACCAAGGAGGAACTTGCCGCAGGCAAGGGAGTGAAAGCCGCTCTTTCCGACGGTTACAAGAACGCGTTCTCGGCTATTTTCGACTCCAACTTGACATCAATCATCACGGCAGTTATATTGTTCTACTTCGGTACGGGCCCAATCCGCGGATTTGCCACCACGCTCATCATCGGTCTGGCAGCTTCATTCTTCACCGCCGTTTGGTTGACACGTATCGTTTACGAACACTTCATGAACCGCGACAAGTGGCTTCACCTCACTTTCGTTACCGGTTTGTCGAAGAACCTCATACGTAACCCGAACTTCCGCATTATCGACAACTGCAAAATTTCGTTCGCCGTATTCGGCATATTCCTCGCAGTTTGCCTTATCTCGTTCGGCACAAGGGGCTTGAGCCAGGGTATCGACTTCACCGGCGGCCGCAACTTCGTTGTTCAGTTCGAGAAAGAAGTTGCGCCCGAGACAGTGCGCGACCTCCTGCAGAACGAAATAGGCGACCAGGGCAACGCCTCGGCCATTTCGCTCGGTACTGACGGCAAGACGCTCCGCGTTACAACCAACTACCGCATTAACGAGAGCTCTCCCGAGGTTGACTCGCAGGTTGAAAGATTCCTGTACGACGCTCTGAAGAAAGGCAACCTGCTTGCCGATTACGTAACCTTCGAGCGCTTCATCGACCGCGACAACCGCGCCGGCGGCTCCATTATAAGTTCACAGAAGGTAGGACCTTCGGTGGCCAAGGACGTAACATACGGCGCTATCATCAGCGTAATCCTGGCACTGGTTGCGATATTCCTCTACATATTGCTGCGTTTCCGCAACCTGGCCTTCTCGGTGGGCAGCACAGCCGCCCTTACCATGGACGCCCTTCTCATTATCGGTATGTACTCTCTGTGCTGGGGCTGGATGCCCTTCTCGCTCGAGGTTGACCAGACGTTCATCGGCGCAATACTTACGGCTATCGGTTACTCGATAAACGACAAGGTGGTTATCTTCGACCGCGTGCGCGAATACCTCCACCTCTATCCCAAGCGTGACCTCAAGCGTATCTTCAACGAATCGCTCAACTCCACGCTCAGCCGTACCCTCAACACCGGCGTATCGACCATGGTAGTGCTCATCTGTATCTTCTTCCTCGGCGGCGAGAGCATACGCTCGTTTGCATTCGCCATGATACTCGGCGTTGTGTTCGGAACACTGTCGTCGCTGTTCTTCGCTTCGCCTATCGCTTACTACACGATGAAGAAGCTGGGCCGCGGCAAAGCCGGCAAGGAGAACAAACAGGCAACCACTGCTGCCGCAGAACCTGCAAAGGCGTAATTTAGTACATAACTTTACATAATTGTTGTGCGCCGCCGGGGCTTTTGCTCCGGCGGCGTTCGTTTTCTACGCCTCTGCCGGCATTGCGCCCGGCGTTACCTCAAATCGGTCGTCAGGCTTCGTCAAATTGCGTGCTTATGCCTGGCGGATAACTTTACATCCGACTGAAAGCGTAGCAGGCTACGGCAAAGCCGGGCGGGAAGACAGATGACGGCAGAAGTGCGTAAGTTGGCGAAGAGACCGCACATGATGTTACTACTTAATTACCTGATGACCGTTTTGGGTTAACACTTCCCATGAGTTAATTCACGAAACGGCAACCTCGCGCAGGGGAACGCCACAACCTCAAAGCACGCCCCTGCACCCCTCTCGGAGAAAAGAAAAAATACAAGGCACATAATTCAAAATATGTCTGAGATATTTTAAAATATGTCAGACATATTTTTTGCCCCGCCAAACCCGCATGCCGAGGCGCTTCCGGCGTTTGTTAAAATCCTTAATCCCGATTGTTAAATCCGCTTCCACCGCCGCGCAATCCACCTGTTCGGCCGCACCGTCTGCCAATACAGCCGTGCCACCCGTGCGCACCGCCGCCGTTTGCCCGGCAACAGATAAAAATTACGGCTGTTTGGGATTTTTATACTTTAAAACTGTTCCGATTGTTTTAAAATCCTTAATTTTGTCTTTGTAATATTGATAGATTATGTCATTACGAAAATTTCTTTTCCCGCTCCTTTTATTGTTGCCCGTGCCGTGCATGGCGCAGGAGGCAACGTTTCAATCTTTCCTGCAAGATTTCAGGGAGTGTAGCCAGGTGGAGCTTTCATGCTACGGCGATGTAAAAGCAGCCAACAACCCGTATGTTGACAAGGAAATATACAAGAACTTCCTCCCCGTTGTGGCCGACAGTATCATGTGGCTTAAGGGAAGCTGCTTCAGGCACGGCGACATAATTGTTGCCATGCTGCGGAAATGGGACATGAACGTCTACGACAAGTACAAGCATTACATCATGGAGAACGACGTGTGCAATTTCATGCTCATCACTTATTCCGCAAAAGGCGAACTAATCGACAGCAAGGTGCTCGGCAAATACGGCGGCAACGACGTGGGCAACACGTATTACACCAATATCACCCCTACCGACGACCCGCTGAAGTTCCGCGTGGAGCAGGCCACGCTGGACGGCGACGGCAGCATGTTGGTACAGTATCGTGAAGACTTGGTATATACGGTAGTGACACACGAATACACCATTGGCAAGGACGGCAAAATAACAGACAAAGTAACGGGCACGAAAAAAGAACACCGCAGGCCCAAAGGAACAGAAAACAGCGGTAACACGTCGTTTGCGCAGTTCAAATCATATTTTGCGAAATGTACTGCCCCGTATAACAACGATTCGTTGTTTGAGATGAAAGTGCCGGGCGAATTTCTTTCTAAACCCGAATGCTTTGACATCATACCCGATACGATACTGAGCAATGTAATGCCACGTGACGCAGACTTGGCCGCCTGCCGGTATATTGAAACAGAAGAGAGCTGCTTCTTTTTCATGGTTGAAGGTTGTATGATACCTATTGAAGGGTATCCTTACACTGACTACAAGATACTGGAATTCGACAAAAAGGGGCGTTTCAAGAAGCAATACATCGTAGCACACTTCTCGGACGATATGGACATAGACTATGAAAAAATACCAGGCGTATTGAGCCAAAACCTTAAGGAGTACGAACACCTTTGGAATACACCTCATTGACAAACCTACGTTGGATATATTATGCTACTGCGAAAAATTATTTTCACTTTAATTTTACTACCCATAGCAAACGTAATGGCGCAGGAGGCTACATTCCAATCGTTCTTAAAAGGGTTCAAGGAATGCAGCAAAATAGAATCTAAATCTTTCGAAGATTCAAGGCCCTCTGATTCGGCATATATTGATAAAGAACTGTGTAAACAGTACTTTCCGATAGTGAACAAAGACAGTACAGAAGAGGGAAGCATTTGGCTTAAAGGGAGCTACTTTAAACACGGGAACTTAATCATAGCCATGTTCAAGAGGTGGTGCCAGGACTATGATGACAAATTCAACAACTTATTCGTTGAATACAGCGTCGACTTATATACACTCATCGTATTTTCAGACAAAGGAGAAGTCTTAAACAGCAGAACTATCGGTTACGATGGCGGCGGCTCATACGGCACAACGTATTTTGCCCGAATTACGCCAACGGATGACCCTTTGAAGTTCCGCGTGGAGCAAGCCACTTTGGACGGCGACGGAAAACTAATGC
>URSZ01000088.1 GCA_900550635.1 uncultured Prevotella sp.
ATATTCCGTGGATAGCAGAAGACTGCTCCGGAATGTGACGCTCCGGGTTTATACGCAAAGTCTTGGATTCTTCATTTCCGTCGGGGAAGACTTTTATGTAGCTTATTTCCACAATCCTGTCGTGTATGGCATTTACGCCAGTCGTCTCGAGGTCGAAGAAAACTATCGGTTTTTGAAGTTTCAGTTCCATGCAGGTATCGGCTTATCGCTTGTTTTTATATTATTCTTTTATCATTATAGGCATTGTCAGCATGACGATTTCCTGGTTCTCGGGTTGAGGTGCCGGAACTATTATCGCAGCTCTGCTTTGGTCGGCCAGGCGCAATACCACTTCCTCGCTTTGAAGGTTACCAAGCATGTCTATTAAAGTAGTGCTCCGCAATCCTATGTTCATAGGGATTCCGTCGTATTCACACAGCATGGATTCTTCGGCCGACAAAGAGTAATCAATGTTCTGCACGGAGATTGTCAACTTGTTTGCTTCAAGATGTAGTTTTACAAGAGAGTTAACCTCGTCGGAAAAGACCATAACGCGTCTCAAAACATTAATCAACGCTGTGCGGTTTACATTGGCGCTATTTTGATTGTTGGGTATTACGCTGTTGTAGTTAGGGAAACGCCCGTCTACCAAACGGCAAGCCATGCGGTATGTCTTCATTTCTATTTCAGCACGGTGTTCGTTGAAACGAATTATCACATCGCCGCTTTCGCGGGCCAGCATAACTTTCAGCAATTGCGCCGTCTTTTGCGACAGTATAAAGGAAAATGCGTCCGACTTTTCAGCGTTAGGCCATCGTGTATATACAAGTTTACGAGCGTCGCTTGCTACTACTGTTGTATTTTCCTCAGTAATATCAAAGCATACGCCGCACATTACCGGGCGTATGTTATCGACGGCTACAGCCAGAAGCGCGCGTGTAAGCGACTCGTGCAACAATGTCGCGTCTACGTTTATCCTTCCTTTTTCCTCGCCAAGCTCCGTAAAGAACGGGTTATCCTCAATGGGCTGGCATACTAACGAGAAGAAACCATTCTGGTATATAATTTTCGTCTCATAGTTTGCCGTATTGATTTCTATTGTAATCGGCTGTTCGGGAATGCCTTTCAACGCGTCTTGTATCGTTGAGTTGACTGTAAAGCGGCAGTCCTCACTCGATTCTATAAGTTCTACGGACGTGTTTATCATATTCTCACCGTCCGAAGCTGTTATTTTCAGGGTATTGCCTTGAATCTCAAACAAAAAACTGTCCAGATACGGAACTTTGTTTTTAGCTAATATTACTTTTCCTATAACCTGCAATCTTGTTGCAAGCTCGGAACTCGAAAGTTTGAATTTCATATTATTTTAATTCTTGTTATTTGTATTTTTTAAGGTAGTTCTTATCTTGCAAAAGTACTAAAAACATTTCAGACTTATGATTGCGGAAATATTAAATGTTTCCTACCAACCGAATTGCGACAAGTTATAAAAGCAGCACACATTGAATCCTTGACAACTTCAAACCGATTATATATGACAAGCGTGCGACACAGGCTGAAGGTGTACGCTTTTGTCTGCATTTAACACTCGGGAGACCAAGCCTCATTTTCAAAGAGTTACAACCATATCTGAGAAAAGAAAAAATACAAGGCAGATATTTTAAAATATGTCAGACATATTTTGAATTACGTCCGACATATTTCACGACAAGTCTGAGATACGTTTTTTCTTGTCTATTCTTTTAACACTCCTTTCCCTTGCCTTACTATTGAAAAATCGCCTGTCGTACAATCCACCACAGTACTTGGAAGGGTTGCCCCTATTCCGCCGTCTATAACGAGGTCTACCTTCTCTCCGAAACGTTCATCAATCAGTTCCGGGGTCGTCTCATACTCGGGGTCTTCATCATCCGAAACAGGCAACGAAGTTGTCATAATCGGAACTCCAAGTAATTTTGAAATTTCGGAAATAACTGGATTGTCCGGCATTCTGATACCTATCGTTTTACGGTTTCTGAATATCTTGGGCAATTTATTAGAGCCTTCAAGTATAAAAGTAAAAGGTCCGGGCAGGTTGCGTTTCATAAGTTTGAATGCCTTATTGTCCATACGTGCATATTTGCTTACCTCGCTCAAGTCGTAACAAATGATTGAAAAATGACTTTTCTGCGGATCTACACCTTTTATTTCACATATACGCTCTACCGCATTGGATTTCAACGCATGGCAACCTATTGCATAGACAGAATCGGTAGGATATATTATTATACCGCCGTCGTTGAGCAAATCTATAATTCGCTGCATTACACGCGGGTCATTATCATGGGCGTAAAGTTTCTGAATCATATCGCCTGTTTTATATTGTGGTTATCTATATCAAAATTCTTTCAGTTTCGCATAAAGACGTTGCACCGGCAACCCCATTACATTGAAATAGCTGCCATTCAATTCAGTAATACCAACCATTCCAATCCATTCCTGAATCCCGTAAGCCCCCGCCTTATCGAACGGTTTATATTTTGAAATGTAATAGTCAATCTCCTCGTCATTCAGACGTGTAAACCTCACTCTGCTAACTGTTGCAAACGTTTCTGTACGCTTTGCAGTCATTATTGTCACGCCTGTAACTACCCGATGATAACGGTCTGACAGCAATTTCAACATGACTCGTGCTTCTTCCGCACTTTTGGGTTTCCCTAAGATTCTCCGGCCTACCGCAACTACCGTATCTGCCGTTATTACCATGTCGTTTTCTTGCATTTCCTGACGGTACGCATCGGCTTTCTTCCTTGATATATACTGCGGGACCTGAACAACGGGCAGACTTGCAGGAAAGCTTTCGTCTACATCGTGCAAAACCTTAACTGTGAAGTCTATATCTAATTTCGACAGAAGTTCTTTCCGCCTCGGCGAAGCACTTGCAAGGATTATGCGGTATCTCTTCAGCTTATCCAACGTTGCTACCATCCAAATGCCTTTTTATCTTTCAACCAAATGCCTTTTGCACGCATAACCTGTTCAATAACGTCGCGTGCACAACCGTGACCGCCCGCTATTGTCGATATGTAACGCGAAATTTCTTTTATTTCGGTTGCTGCGTCGCACGGGCAGCAAGGACACCCTACTTGCTTCATAACTTCATAATCGGGAATATCGTCACCCATATAAACAACCTCGTCCGCGTGTAAGTTCCGTTTGCGAAGCCATTCGTTGAATACATCGATTTTCACGTCCGCTCCCATATAAATGTCTTCAACGCCCAACCTTGAATACCGCAGTTTTATCGAGTTAGTGCAAGCTCCGGTTATTATGGCTATGATAAGGCCTGATTTTACGGCATACTGTATAGCATATCCGTCTTTTATATTGACAGTACGCATGGGTTCGCCTGTTGTATGGAGCGTTATTGTCTGACTGCTCAACACCCCGTCAACATCGAATACTATTGCGCGGATTTTTCTTAAATCGTAGTCAATCACAACTAAATAATTTTATTTGTTATTGTTTCACTTTAATTACTTCCGAAATCTTTACGGCTCTACGAGCGATTTTTCGTGAATACTCCGGCTCATTATTCTGTAAACATCAAGCAATGTTCCGTCCAACATGCTTTCATGTGTTTCCAACACCTTTTTGTCATACCTCAGCGCCGGACCGGTTTGCGCCCTTGCGGGAGACATTTCATGAACCTTGTCGCAGGTTTCTTCGATAAGCGGGAGCAATGCTTGGAAAGGCACACCCGAGCTATTTAATATGTCAGCCGCGCAAGCATAGCAGTGATTTACGAAATTGGAAGCGAATACTGCAGCAAGATGCATTAGCTTACGTTTCTCGGAATTCAGTTCGGTTACTTTTGCCACCGATATTTTTTGAGCCAAAAGCCTTATATCATCCGTTGTTTCCGAGCTATCTCCCTCTATGAAAAGAGGAATCCTGCTAAAATCCAAAGAGCGGCCTTTGGTAAACGACTGCAAAGGATACAGCACGCCATATCTGGCAGTTTTGCCTTTAAATACATCAATGGAAACGCTTCCTGCCGTATGCAGGTAGAGTGATTTTTTATTAAGTTGCGCAACGGCAGATATAACTTCGGGTATGGAATCGTCTTTAACCGCTATTATATAAACGTCTGCCTTGTCGGTTATACCACCGAACGTTGAAACTGCGGTCGTTCCAAGAACTCCGGCAAGCTCCCGGGCCTTCTCCGCACTGCGGCTGTACACGCACAACGGCGCAAAACCGGCCTTAACCAAAGCCTGCGACATATGCCACGCCACATTTCCGGCACCTACCATTGCAAACGACTTCATAAAGCGTAGTATCAACAATCCTTACTCAACGAACTTTCCGATGTGCACCTGGCTCCATAGAAGCTTTTCTTCGTGCTGTTCCTTGCGCTCCTGGCCTTTGTGCCCTACTGCCACAATAGAAACTATCCTCATGTTTTCGGGAAGTCCCGTGATACGTCTTACCTCGTCCTCGCTCGAAACAGTATCAGAAAAAGAGCGGCCACGTATTTGAATCCAACAAGCGCCCAATCCCATGGCCTCGGCTTGTAAAAGAAGCATTGTGGTTGCAACGGAACCGTCCTCAATCCAAACTTCCGACTTGTCCGTATCTACGGCCACCACTATCCCCAAGGGTGCTTTCTGCAAAAACTGCGCGCCTGAAGGCTTGCATTTTGAAAGGCTTTCCAAATCTTGCTTGTCGTCTACCACCACAAAATGCCAAGGCCTCTTGCTTTTTGAAGACGGCGACATAAGTGCGGCTTTCATAAGTTCCTTGATTTCGTCCTTGGTTAAAGGTTCATCCGTAAACTGCCTTATCGAACGACGGCGGCGCACCAAAGATGTAAACTGCGATAAGATATTCTTTTCATCCATATTACTTCACATTAAAATAAAACATTGTAGAATGCCCATATTTGCATTTATCGCAAATTTACGGAATTTTCATTGAAAACACTAACATATCTCCAAACCGATATTTGTACGCTCCTAATATCGGGCATTATTATCCGCAAACAGAATGAATGCTGAAACCATAAAATTTATGGCAAAAAAGCTCTACCGTTTTTGACAATAAATCCCCGTTTCCAATCATCAACTTTTATACCCCGTTTTCAAAGAGTGAAAAATAGGTCAGACATATTTCAAAATACAAGGCACATATTTTAAAATATCTCAGACATATTTTTTCGCAGCTCAGAGAAGGGGTTTAAATCGTTGAAAATCAATTAACATTTCAAGCGTCACAATTTGTCTGTATTGTCACCTTTGTTTGTGTATTTCCAACGTCTGCCCCGCAATTCCGGTAACAAGCGGCGAAGTGAGAGTTTTGTATAAAAAACTTTCCGGCGCCTTACCCGAGTTTAGGAAAGACGCCGGAATATTCTGGCATTTATTGATTTATCAGCCTTATGAGTTCATCGACATAAGGAATTCTTCGTTGCTTGCCGTGTTCTCGAGCCTGTCTTTCACGAACGTCATTGCCTCAACAGGATTCATGTCGGCAATATACTTGCGGAGAATCCACATACGGTCGAGCGTCTGACGGTCGTGAAGCAAATCGTCGCGACGTGTACTCGACGAAATAATGTTAACTGCCGGGAAAATACGTTTGTTGCTGAGCGAACGGTCGAGCTGCAACTCCATATTGCCTGTACCTTTGAATTCTTCGAATATAACCTCGTCCATTTTACTGCCCGTATCAATTAACGCAGTGGCGATAATGGTGAGCGAACCTCCACCTTCGATATTACGCGCTGCGCCAAAGAAACGTTTTGGCTTTTGAAGGGCATTAGCATCAACACCGCCGGTTAGCACCTTTCCGCTTGCCGGCGACACGGTGTTGTACGCACGCGCCAGACGAGTTATGGAATCGAGGAATATTACCACATCGTGCCCGCATTCCACCATTCGTTTGGCTTTTTCGATAACAAGGCCTGCTATCTTGACGTGACGTGTAGCCGGTTCGTCGAATGTAGAAGCTATTACTTCGGCATTCACTGTACGTGCCATATCGGTTACTTCCTCCGGCCTTTCGTCTATAAGAAGCATCATTAAATACGTCTCGGGATGGTTCTTTGCTATTGCATTGGCTATATCTTTCAGCAGGATGGTCTTACCTGTTTTGGGCTGTGCCACAATCAAAGCTCGCTGCCCCTTGCCTATAGGTGTGAACAAATCGACTATTCTGGTAGAAATGTTATCGTTGCGGCCATGGCAGAGATTAAATTTCTCGTCAGGGAATAAAGGAGTAAGATGTTCAAACGGTACACGGTCGCGAACCTCGGACGGCGAAAGCCCGTTTATCTTATTCACGTTAATCAACGCGAAATATTTCTCGCCTTCACGTGGAATCCTTACACTGCCGTCAACGACATCGCCGGTCTTCAATCCGTATGCCTTAATCTGCTGTCCGGAAACGTAAATATCATCGGGCGACGACAGGTAATTATAATCAGACGAACGTAAAAAGCCGAAACCTTCGGGCATTATTTCCAAAGAGCCGCTCCCGCTAAGTATATCATCGAAACTGTAGTTCACCTTCGGCAGAGAAGCCTGCTGGTCGGAATGCACTGTCCCCATCCTGCCGGCCGCAATTTCTCCTTGTACGAATTTTTCGTCTGATAAAGGATAATTATTGTCGGCAACAGATGTTGTATCGTGAAGTCCGTCTACTACAGACATTCCATAATCCTCAATCACCGGAATGTCTGTTACGGGTATGAAATCCAAATCTTGGGAAACTGCCTGTACGTCCTTGCTTTCAACACTTTCTTCCGAATTATTGTCGGAGAAATTCAATGAGGAGTCTTCGTTCCGAGGCAGGATATTGCGTATCGTTTCGTAATCAGTGACCAAATCTGAGATAGAAACAGGCTTGCTTACTTCAGATTCCTTTTGTGCTTTGTTCTCTTCTTCACTTTCGTCAAACAGCGACGGACCTTCGGCACTCTGTATTTCTTCACTTGACTTCAAATCGTTTTCTTCCTGCTTGTCTTGTGTTTTACGGGGACGACCGCGCTTACGTTTAGGCAGTGACTCCTCATTCGGTTCCTGTAACGTACCTGAGTCTTCTGCTAAAGAAGGTTCCGCACTTGATTCTTTTGCAGAAACAGCTGTGGAAGACTGCAATCCTTGCTCCATATTCTTCTTTTCCACATTCTCTCCGTGGTCTTTTGAAGCAGAATACACACGGTCAGCCTCTTTCTTCACAATACGGGCACGCCGTTTTGTAGCCGGTTTCTTTATTGAACTTTGTACGGCCTGTTCATCAAGTATCTGGTATACTAAATCTTCTACAGATGTTGAATTCTTGGGATTTATCCCGAATTGCTCAGCTATGGCTTGCACTTCGGCTTCACTCTTTTTCAAGAGTTCGTCTTTGCTATAATTCGACATATTCTATTTTGTAAAATATTAAAAGCGTTCAGGCTTCAAGAAGGATTGAACCCGCGCAAATATATTTTTAAGTTTTAATGGATATTCTTAAAAAAATGCCTTACGCATTGATGTTTGTAATTCAATGCAAAAATAATATTTTTATTTAAAACAATGCCGTTATTCACCATAAAATTCAAGACATGCACATATTTTATGTTAATTTTGCTCACATAAAACGCCAAACGTATAATGGCGTGTTTAATTCTATCATAAAACATGGCTGAAGTAAACACATACCTAGACATAAAAGACCTAAACAAAAGCATAGGAGACCTGATTTTATTTGAAAACGCTTCGTTAAGTATTGCCGAACGGCAACGTATAGGAATCATAGGGCGTAACGGTACAGGCAAATCTACGCTACTAAACATCATATCAGGCAAAGAAGGGTATGACAGCGGTGAAGTTGTTTTCAGACGCGGCATAAAAGTTGGATTTCTGGAGCAATCGCCCGAATACATCCCAGACCAAACAGTTATTGAAGCATGCTTCAACAATGGCAATGAAAAAGCAGAACTCATATACAAATATATGGAATGTATATCTGCAAATGACCATTCCAGGCTATCGGAACTCTCGAACAGTATGGACATATCCGACGCCTGGAATTATGAACATCGCATAAAGGAAGTACTTTCCAAATTAAACATTTCAAATTTTCATGAGCGTATGGGTAACCTGTCGGGAGGACAGCGTAAACGTGTAGCCTTGGCTAATGTTCTGCTTACAGAGCCTGACATGTTAATACTTGATGAGCCTACAAACCACTTGGACTTGCAAATGATAGAATGGCTTGAAAAATATCTGTCCCAACAATACATAACCTTATTAATGGTTACACACGACAGATACTTTCTCGACCGGGTATGCAATAAAATAATAGAACTCGACAACCATCAATTTTATCCATATCAAGGCTCATATTCATATTTTATTGAAAAACGCCAGCAACGTAAGGACGCTGAAGCTGCAGAGGTTGCCAGAGCCAACAATTTATACCGCCGAGAACTGGAATGGATGCGAAGAATGCCGCAAGCAAGAGGGCATAAAGCCAAATACCGCGAAGAAGCCTTTGCCGACTTGGAAAAACTGGCACACAAGCGCATAGAGAACAAAAACACACAACTCGTTGTTAAAAGTGATTATATAGGAAGTAAAATCATTGAATTTGCGTATATCTCCAAAAAGTTTGGAGAAAAAACAATATTATCCGACTTCTACTATAATTTCTCCCGCTACGAAAAATTGGGTATCGTCGGCGCTAACGGAACAGGGAAATCCACATTTATTAAAATGATAATGGGGCTGGAATCATGCGACTCCGGTAAAATAGATATTGGTGAAACCGTAAAATTAGGATATTACGCACAGGAAGGTTTTCAATTCGACAACGAAATGAAAGTCATTGATGTAGTTAGAAACATTGCCGAAACTATTGATATAGGTGGTGGGCGAAGACTTACGGCAATGCAATTTCTGCAACATTTTCTTTTTCCTCCTGCAGTGCAAAATAGCTATGTATACAAGCTAAGTGGAGGTGAGCGCCGGCGTTTATACTTGTGCACAGTACTCATGCGCAATCCCAACTTCTTGATATTCGACGAACCAACAAACGACTTGGACATCGAAACGCTTCAGGTGCTGGAAGAATATCTAATCAATTTCAAAGGGTGCGTTATCATAGCTTCGCATGACAGATATTTTATGGATCGTGTAGTGGATCACTTACTTATATTCAAAGGTGAAGGCGTAATTGAAGATTATCCGGGAAATTATACCCAATACCGACAATTCAACGAAGCACGAGAAAAAAGAAATATCAAAGAGCGCAAAGAAGAAACAAAACCGTCACAAAAGACGTACAACATTAGGAATAACGAAAAAAAGCGTCTAACATACAAGGAACGTTGCGAAATGCAACAACTGGAAACGGATATAGAATTGCTTGAAAAAGAAAAAAAGGAACTTACTGAAGCTTTGTGCAGCGGGACACTTCCAATAGACTTACTTACCGAAAAAAGCAAACGATTACCTGAAGTTGAAAAAGAATTGGACGAAAAGTCCACGCGATGGCTGGAGCTATCTGAATTTGAATAGTACATCAAAACGTACAGTCAAGAAACAAAACGAACAAAGGTACGGTCATCATAAGAATTATTCCCCACCATTAACCCTTTGGTTTGCTTGTTTAAACTTATACACAGAGGATCTTCAGCTAACACCTTCTGCAAATAATGCTCCGATTCTTCTAATGTGCCAAAAAGCTTTGGATAGCCATCTGAAGCCAGTACCACTTCCGAAAACTCCGGAACATCGACACAAATTGTTTGTGACATTTCAACATCAAAGCCGTCAATTACTCCATAAGAATATTCGCAGGCGTTTTTATCATTCTGAAAATATTGCTGTTCTTTCAATGCTTTAGATATAAATAACCTGCCCACATCTGTTTTTTGCAAAAGGTCTACTGTATAACCATGATTTAACAGATAAGAGTTTATTTCTGAACGAACACGCGCCAACTTGTTATCTATTAGTTTGTCGTTACGGTAACTACGTTCATTTATACGGAAAAGACAATCGCCTATCATCCAGATTTCCTTTCTGTTTTTATTATATAAAACTACGCTCGCCGTCAACCTCTCCTCCTTTTTATTATAAACTTCTTGCAAACGCGAAAATCTGTCATAATACTCACAAATAGCAACGTTTGCTGCTACTATAAAATCATTTATTGTTGTATCAGGCGGCAAGTTATGTATTACTTCACATATTATTTCAACAGCCCTATACCCGGAAGTCATACCATCCCACAGCAATGAACCTTTTGCCGTGGCGCCATCCG
>URSZ01000089.1 GCA_900550635.1 uncultured Prevotella sp.
AGCGCTCTGTTGGCGCGCTCCAGTTTGCGGCGTTCCGGCTGAAACGCTTCGATCCGTCCAGCAAGCTGTTTCTTGCGATCTTCCAGCGTGGCCAGTTCCGCCTGAAGGGTGCGGATGCCTTCCAGCCAGAGCAGGGCCTGCTGCGTCCGGTCGGACCGCCGGGCCGCTTCAGATGCCTGTTCAATCAAGGCTGCGAGTTCCGTATGCAGGCGTTGTTCCTCCGCTTCCTCAAGGAGGTGGATGCCCGCCAACTCCGCTTCCAGCGTTTCGAGTCTGTCGCGTTCGAGCACGACCCGCGCGTGTACGACAAGGCGGTAGAGAACTTCCGGATGTTCCAGGAAAAAGGCTGGCTCGTTCAGGATGAAAAGGAGAACTATTACCTTTATTCGCAGACAATGAACGGCAAGACGCAATACGGAATCGTTCTGTGCGCTTCGGTGGACGATTACATGAACGGAGTAATAAAAAAGCATGAGCTTACCCGCCGCGACAAGGAAGAAGACCGGATGAAGCACGTTCGCGCAACAAACGCAAATATGGAGCCGGTGTTCCTTGCTTATCCCGACGATGACGTACTCGACGGAATTATTTCGAAGTATTCGTCACAAAGCCCGGTGTACGACTTTGTAGCCCCGATAGACGGCTTTGTACATAAATTCTGGGTTATTTCGGATGATAAGGACAAGGAAACAGTAACAGAGCGCTTTGCTGCCATACCCGCGCTTTACATAGCCGACGGCCATCACCGCAGCGCGGCAGCTGCATTGGTAGGGGCGGAAAAGGCAAAACAGGATCCCAACCGCACAGGTAAGGAAGAATACAATTTCTTTATGGCTGTTTGTTTCCCTGCAAGCCAGCTCACAATCCTTGACTATAACCGCGTGGTGCGCGATTTGAACGGATTAACAGCACGCCAGTTCCTGGACGCATTGACCGACGATTTTGTGATACTCGAAAAGGGCACAGAGCCGTTCCGCCCGACGCGCCTGCATGAATTCTCCTTATATATAGGCGGGCAGTGGTATGCTTTGGAAGCCAAGGACGGTATCTACGACGAGGAAGATCCTATCGGAGTGCTTGATGTCGATATATCATCGCGCCTTATTCTCGATAAAATATTGGGCATAAAAGACCTGCGCTCGTCCGACCGTATAGACTTCGTGGGAGGTTTGCGTGGATTGGGCGAACTGAAACGCCGTGTCGATTCGGGTGAAATGAAAATGGCGCTGGCTTTGTATCCGGTTACAATGGACCAGATAATGAACATTGCCGACCAGGGAAAAATCATGCCGCCAAAGGCCACATGGTTCGAGCCCAAGTTGCGCAGCGGTCTTGTGGTGCATAAATTGAGTTGATTTCCCGAAACCCAATTATGGGTTGGGAGGAAAGAAAACTTATCTCTGAGATAATTTGAAATATGTCTGACATAATTTAAAATATGTCAGACATATTTTTGCACCTCGTTTTCCGTGGGCTGCATAATGGCTACACAAAAAGCAAACCGCACAACTGCGGATGTTCTGCTCAGGTTGTACGGTTGGGTTCAGTGTTTTTGGTGAAAGATCTACTTGCTGTATTCTTCTTTCCTTATTGTTACGCTTAAAAGTTGCTTACGTGTAGACTTTGACGTGTAGATGTACCGGAAACTTATTCCTTCGCTTTTCGGGCGTTTCAGTTCCACGGAGTTCGTTATCGAACTAAGTAATTGTTCGCGGAACAAACTCTCGTTGTTCTTAATCAACTTGGCGTCGTCAATTTTGCCGCTGAGTGTGTAATAATAGTTCAGGCAGCGTAATGAAGGCGTATAAGTCATGCTGTCGAGCACAATGCCTTCGGCTATGCGCTGGGGGCATTGTTTTTCGGTAAATTCCTGCGCCTGTTGTGCGCATTGCTCGTCGAACGAGGCTTGTTTGCACGAAGTTGTTCCTAATGTTATTGCAAGTGCAAACGCTATTAATATTCGGTTGTGGTGGCGTAAAATATTCATCTGCGTATCCTGAGCCCCCTTATCTTTCTTATTATTTTAGCGCCGAGCATAACTCCGTCGTATATTGCTATGATACGGTCGATGTTGCCGGCAAAAAGTTCCAGTTTGCTGTTTGCTTTCGGCGGTTCGAACAGCAGCCGCATTTTGCGTTTTATGTTCTCACCGCTTTTGCGTACATCTTCAAGGGCCTTGTTGCGTTGCTCGATGACATCTTCGAGTGTGTATTTTTGAATTTCCCTGTTGTTCATGTCATTCTTTTTTAAGGAAAAGTTCGCAAAGGAAATTCGTAACTGGCCGCGTTATCCACCGTTTGCGGTTTATGTAAATAATAATTGCAACCAGCATGAAGAACAGCGATACCGACGCAAAGCCCACGGTAAGGCTGCCTGTCTGGTCGCCTATGAAAGTAGCGGCGCATAACGCAAGCATAATCACCACGACCGCTCCTATCAGGAACAGTACAACACCTAATATCAGCGCGGCGAGCAATATTATTAGCTTGGATACGAATTCGAGTGATACAAACCTTTTTTGGAGCTCAAAATACCTTTTAATTTCGGTAATGAGCTCCTCAAAGGTTCGTATGTTTTTGTTCGAAGAGAACATTGCTTGACTGCAGGTCTGTTTAGTCGTTTGAGTCAGATTTGAGCTCGTCGGCAATGTCGTCAACAAGTTCTTCCATCTCTTTCCTGTCAAGCTTTATTCCGCGTTTGCGGAGAGCGTCGATAATGCGTTCGCGGGTGTCCGACCCTTTTTCGGGTGCGAATAATATACCACATGCTGCCCCTACGGCTGCTCCGCCTAAAAATGCTGCTAAAATGCTAAGTCCTTTCATTGTTTTATGGTTTTAATGGTTGTATCTATCGCCAAATATAGGCAAAATCCCGGTATTATATGCTGTTTTGTGCGGCTTACTTAGATTTTTTTGTGAGGAAAACCATTTTTTTAATATTCTTTATGGGCAAATTCCTTTTAACTGTTTCAAAAGTCGTAACTTTGTTGCTGTAACAACAAACGAGTTAATAAATCAAGTAACTATCACCCGACATTATGAAAAAAATTGTAACCTTAGGTTTAGGTTTATGTGTAGCGGTAGCTTTCACATCTTGCAAATCACAGGAATCGGCTTACAAGAAAGCTTATGAAAAGGCAAAACAGCAGCAGGCGGCAGAACAGCAGCAGCCTACCACGACAACGCAGGTAGCGGTTGCTCCGGTTCAGACCACCACCACGACTCCCGTTCAGACTACTACAACGCCAACCACGGTGACGGATGCCAATGTGCGCACCGAAAGCGTGCAGCTTGTTGACGGCGTAGGCTTGAAAGCGTACAGTGTGGTTTGCGGCAGCTTCTCGCTCAAATCGAACGCACAAGGCCTGCAGCAACGTTTGAAGAACCAGGGATATGCTGCACAGATTGCTTACAACGGCAAGTTGTACCGTGTTGTGGCTTCCACGTTCGACGACCGTGCTTCGGCTGCTACTTCGCGCAACAAACTCCGCGAAACGTATCCCGACGCTTGGCTGCTTTACAACAAGTAATACCTGAGCCGGATTTAAATAATAAGGAAGCGGTTGCTTGTCCTGTGGATAACGGGATTAGCAGCCGCTTTCACCTTTAAGCGTGCGGAACGTTCCTGCGCCTGTTGCGGCGTGCTAATACGGCCATCCGTATTTGTCGGCCTTTTTAGGGGCAAAACCGGCGGGGTTTTCATGCGGCTGAAAATATGTCTGAGATATTTTAAAATACAAGGCACATATTTCAAAATATGTCAGACATATTTTTTCTTTGCTCCGATAGGGGTATAATTTACTGAAAATGAGTTTTCACTTTTTTGTATCCCGAAAGCGTGTTTTCGTTACACTTTTTTTCTTGCTCCAAATGTCCGTTTTGCGGTTGGGAATCCTTTTTGCAAGTCCCGTTATCGGGTCCGCCATTCCGGCGGGGCAGGGTGGCGGTATGTCCGCCCGGTAAAAAATGAGGCTGCTTGCTTTGCTTTGCAGCGGGCTTTTGTTATCTTTGCACAACTCTTTCATGATGGGAAGAATAATGTCCATAGACTACGGGCTTCGCCGCTCCGGCGTGGCAGTGAGCGACCCCCTGCAGATAGTGGCAGGAGGGCTGGATACTGTGGAAACACGTTTGCTTATCGACTTTATAGTGAAATATACTGCGGCGGAGGACGTGGAACGTATAGTTGTTGGCCTGCCTGTGCAGAACGACGGCACACCGTCGGAAAATGCAGCGCGTGTGCGCTCGTTTGTGGGCGCTTTGAAGAAAAAAGTAACTATACCCGTTGAGTTCTATGACGAGCGCTTTACTTCGGTGCTGGCCCATAAGGCAATGCTTGCCGGCGGCTTACACAAGATGGCGCGGCGCGACAAAGCCTTGGTAGACAAGATAAGCGCTACCATAATCCTGCAATCATACATGGAATCGCGCAGGTGATATTCCGACGAAAAAACAATAGACAAAGATAATGAAATTACCTATTTGCATTTATGGCGACCCGGTGCTACGCAAAACCGCGGTTGATATAACGCCCGATTATCCAGAACTGCCTAAGCTGATAGCCGACATGTTCGAAACTTTGACTTATGCCGACGGTGTGGGGCTGGCTGCCCCGCAGATAGGGCTCTCGATTCGGGTGGTTGTCATCGACCTTACGGAACTGGCCGACGATTACCCTGAGTACAAGGACTTTAAGAAAACCTATATCAACGCACACATCCTTGAAACGAGCGAAGACAAGGTTTCTATGGAAGAGGGCTGCCTGAGCATTCCCGGTATCCACGAGAAGGTCTCGCGCCCAAAACGTGTGAAAGTGCGTTATATGGATGAAAATTTCACCGAGCACGAAGAATGGGCCGACGGTTTCCTGGCCAGGGTAATGCAGCATGAGTTCTCCCACCTCGAGGGAATGATGTTCGTTGATTCGGTGTCGCCTTTGAGGAAACAGATGATTTCGAGGAAGCTCGCGGCCATTGCGCGTGGAAAGTTCAGCTGCCAGTACAAGACCAAGCAGCGCACCGGCGGACATAAGGCATAGGTGCCGTTCCTGCCGCTGCGGCTTTACGAACCCAGAATGTTTTGCAAGAACCAAATGTAACCATAGTTCTTTTTTGAGAAGACTCCTTCTTTTGATATGTATAATTCCCGCGTTCGTAGCAGCACAAATAAACACCGACCGGGTAATGCTCATAGGGCGCAATGCGCTTTATTATGATGACTATGTGCTTTCCATTCAATATTTCAACGAGGTAATCAACGCCAAACCCTACCTTTACGAACCTTATTATTTCCGCGCCGTAGCCAAACTTTATCTTGAAGACTACAGCGGTGCCGAAAGCGACTGCAGCGAGGCAATAAAACTTAATCCTTTTATTGAAGACGCTTACCAGTTGAGGGGATTGTGCCGTATAAAGGGAGGAAAGTTCGAGGAAGCCATAGAAGATTATACGCAGGTAATAGAATACAAACCGCTCGACCAGGTGTCCTGGTACAACCGTGCGCTATGCCGCATACAGCTTAAGGATTACGATAACGCCCTTGTTGAACTCGGCAAGATGAACGAGTACTGGCCGTCTTACGTAAAGGCGTACAGCATAGAGGCGCAGGTGCTGCTACAGAAAAAAGACACTTTGCGCGCCGACAGCATGTTCCAGGTGGTGCTTGACAAAAATCCGAAGGACGGCGATGCATGGGCGGCACGCGGCATGATTTATTATAATAAAGGTGTCTATTCGGAGGCCGATACTTTCCTTACAAAGGCTATTGCATATTCAGACGACATTCCCGACTATTATATCAACCGCGCACTCGTGCGCTATCAGCAAAGAGACTTGCGCGGGGCGATGAATGACTATGACAGCGCGCTTGAGATAGATACGGCCAATTTCCTTGGGCATTACAACCGCGGACTTTTGCGTGCGCGCGTAGGTGAGGACAACAAGGCTATAGAAGATTTCAACTTCGTGCTGCGTCTTGAACCCGACAATCTGCTCGCGCTTTTTAACCGCGCGGTGCTGTTGGAGAATACAGGCGATTATCGAGCCGCAATAGAAGACGTGTCGAAGGTAATAGCCGATTATCCGCATTTTTGGACGGGATATGAACTCCGGGCACGTTGCTTGCGAAAGATAGGCAAGAACCGTGAGGCTTTGCGCGACGAACGCAAGGTGTTTGCAGCGCAGTTAGACAGGACATTCAACAAAAAGACTTATTCAAACAAGAGTACACGCAAACGCCGCGAATTAAACATCGACGACTATCAGAAAATAGTAGTGGAGGAGGACAAGGACGTGGGTGAAAAATATGCCAACGACTATCGCGGCAAAGTACAGAACCGTAAGGTGGAAGCCACGGCTCAGCCGATGTTCGCGTTCTCTACCGTGCATTCCTCTTCGGGCCGTTTGCAACGTTCCGCTTTCTGGCCGGAACTCGACAGGTGGAACAGCAAGAAACTCACATCAAGGAGCGTTGTCTTGACTGACCGTATTTCTGCAGCGGCGCAAAGCGATATAGATATTCTTTTTTCCGACATAAACAGGCTTTCGGCCGGAATGGACAGTAGCAAGTCTTTCGTGGACGAACGGCTTGCCCGGGCAATACTCTTGTGCGATTCGCGCGACTACGACGCCGCCCTTCTTGACTTGAACGAATGTATTTTGGCCGATTCTTCGTCGGCAATGGCTTATATGCAGCGTGCCGTGGTAAGGCAACGTCTTGCGGAGACGGAACGTGCCGGCGGGGAAATAGGAAAACCTTCTGAAGCCGGTTTGGTTGAATGGAAGCTCGTGCTTGCCGATATTGAAAGTGCCGTGAAGTTAGAGCCGGAAAATGCGGCCATATATTATAATCGCGGGTGTGTTAATTTCGAGATGAAAGAATACGGCAAAGCCATAGAGGATTTCACTAAGGCTATTGCGCTCGATTCACACATGGCTGAGGCTTACTACAACCGCGCGCTCGTTTATCTTTCAATGGAACAGAAGGAAAAGGCGCTTCCAGATTTGAGTAAAGCCGGCGAACTCGGTATTTACGACGCATACAGCATTATAAAACAAAACTCCAAGTAAAGCTCGGAAAGTATGTTTGGGACGTATCTGTTTTTTCGTATATGCGGCAACGGTATAGACCTCGGGCGTTTTTCGTGCCTTTGGCAGTAAATAATAAGTGGCAAAAGCAATGATTTCGATACTTATTCCTGTTATGAATTACGACTGTTCCGCTTTGGTGGACGATTTATATGTGCAGGCCGAACGCTTGCGCATAGGGGCAGGCGTGGATTACGAAATCATTGTTGGCGACGACGCTTCAACGGATGTCGTAACAGTTAATTCCAACAAAGAAGCATGCAGCAGGCCGCGCTGCCGGTTTGTCTCTAATGCGGTAAACTACGGCCGCGCAAAGAACCGAAATGCTATGGCCGAGCTTTCAAAAGGCGATTTGCTACTGATAATCGACTGCGACGCCAAAGTGTGCCGACAGAACTTCCTTGCCAGTTATATTGAAGCCGCAAAAGGCAACGACGTAGTATGCGGTGGCATAGCCGCGCCGAACAGTCTGCCTTCGCCGGACGTTGCATTGCGGTATAAATACGAACGCAACGCCCGCAAGGTGAGGAGTCTTGAATACAGGGTGGCGAATCCTTACAGGCATTTCTCGACGTTCAACGTTTTAATTCGCCGCGATGTGTTCATGGAGATAATGTTTGACGAGAAATGCGTTGAATACGGTTACGAAGACGCATTGTTCGGGTTGCGGCTTAAACAGCGGGGGATACACGTCGAACATATTGACAACCCGCTTGTGCACGTCGGTATGGATACTAACGAAAGTTTTGTGAACAAGTGCGAACAGGCCATGCGCACGCTCAAACGTCTTGACGCGGATATGAAAGAGTATTCTCACGTGGGAAGCATGGCGATGAAACTGAAACGTTTCCGTTTGATTTGGGCAGTTAAGGCATGGCACTTTCTGTTCCGCAAACTCGAGCTTGCTAACCTGCTTGGCAAAAGGCCTTCATTGTTTGTCTTGAAAGCTTACAAACTGGGATATTTCTGTTATATAGGCGGCGCGGAATAACAAACGCCTTTACTGCAAAGCCACGCGCTCACGGCTTTACCCATGCGGCATATACCATTCCTATGTTTTAGGTGTATGCTGCTATGGCGGATTACGTATAAGCTGTAAAGAAAGGTTTTGGCTTTTAAAGTACACCTGTAGGGAATCGAACCCTAATCTGAAGAACCGGAATCTTCCATTCTATCCATTGAACTACAGGTGCTTCGTAGACAGTGACGGCTTTGTAACGGATGTACAAAACCATGTACCGCGAAATTGCAATATAAAAGCCGCTTGGCGGCTTGTTTGCGTGCCTGCAAAGTTAGCAAAAACAAAGTAATCCGTGGCAGGGGGATATGAAAAAAGCTTATACTTTTTACTGTGCGCCGAGATTCTTTGAAAAAAAAACGGGAAATGTTGAAAAATGACGGCTTTTGAAGCAAGTTATTGTCATTTGTGAAATATTTATTCGGGAACTTCAGTCAAATGTTTATTAAATTTACTACTTTTGCTGACAAAATAACAGACAAACGAAATGAGCAAACTGATAAAACCGAAAAATTATACCCCACTCATAGGTTTGTTGCAGACCGAGCGGGGAATAAAGATGATAAAGGAATTTTTCCAGCAAAACCTTTCTACCGGGCTGTCCCTACACCGCGTTACAGGACCTTTGTTCGTGCTTGGGGGAATGGGTATAAACGACGACTTGAACGGAGTGGAACGCCCCGTGTCGTTACCCATAAAGGATTTGGGCGACCGTAGGGCAGAAGTAGTGCATTCGCTGGCTAAGTGGAAGCGTCTAACGCTTGCACAGTACGGTTTCGAACCCGGCTACGGCATTTATACCGACATGAACGCCATTCGTGCCGACGAGGAGTTGGACAATCTTCATTCCTTATATGTGGACCAGTGGGACTGGGAGCGCGTAATAACTCCCGAAGACCGCAATATCGATTTCCTGAAATGTATCGTAAAACGCATATATGCGGCGCTGAAACGCACGGAGTTCATGGTTTATGAGGCATATCCGCAGTTGAAGCCCATATTGCCGGATGAGATTTATTTTATTCATTCCGAAGAATTGCGCCGCTTGTATCCCGACAAGACACCAAAGGAGCGCGAACACATTATCACGCGCGAGAAAGGTGCGGTGTTTATAATAGGAATAGGCTGCCCGCTTGGCGACGGCAAGCCCCACGATATGCGCGCCCCCGATTACGATGATTATACAACCGAGGGCGAGAACGGGCTTCCCGGCCTTAACGGCGACTTGCTCGTGTGGGATGATGTCCTCGAAGTGGCGCTTGAACTCTCGTCCATGGGAATAAGGGTTAACAAGGAGACGCTCCTTTACCAGCTCAAGCAGTCGGGAAAGGAAGACAGGTTGAACCTGTATTTCCACCGTCGTCTTATGAACGGCACTTTACCTTTAAGCATAGGCGGCGGAATAGGACAGTCGCGCCTTTGCATGTATTATTTGCGCAAAGCCCATATAGGGGAGATTCAGGCAAGTATCTGGCCCGAAGGAATGCGTGAGGAATGCGAAAAGTTGAATATAACGCTTATTTAAGATAAGGGACATAGCATTTACGTTTGCTATAGCCATGGCAAAAGCTTTTGCGGCGGGGTTGCAAGGTTGGAAAATACCGGGCGGCTCCGCCGCTTTTATCATGATAGCTGCGCGTAAGCATGGAGCGCAATGTAAACTCAGGGCTATTGTTTCGGGAGTGTTGAACGGTGCTGTAAATGTCTGTTTTCATAGCTCGAAAATGTATGCTCATTTTCAATGTGTTATATACCCTCTCGGAGAAAACGAAAAATATGTCTGACATAATTCAAAATATGTGCCTTGTATTTTAAAATATGTCCGACCTTTTTTGAGGGTGTTTTCAGACTTTTCTACGGGAGCGTCACAAAAGTTCGCCGTATGCAGGAATGTCCTTTAGGAATTCATAAGTGTTCGCCTCTTTGTCTATGCGGCAGCAATAGCTCTGCAACCCGTTGCTTACGGTGAGGTACGGGGCGTGCAGCGCAATGTTGTAGGAACAAATCTGTTCGAATACCTTCTGCGTTATTTTTTCCGTGGGCGCCGTGTAATCTATTTTAATCACCGGCTCGGCGCTTTTGTTGA
>URSZ01000090.1 GCA_900550635.1 uncultured Prevotella sp.
CGGCTCGGCCTGGATCATGGGTTTCGGTTTACGGATAAATAATCCCATTCGTTTTTACAGGTTTTTGCTTACAAAATTAAGCTTTTCCGTCGATTCCCGCGCACTTTTGCATGTTGTCAAAATATTTGGCGGGACCACGGCGGGAGCGGCGCGGCAGTTTGGCGACACCGGAAAGCATGAATGGCCGGGAAAATCCGCTTCGCTCCGTTATAACATGGCCGACACTTGCTTTTCCACTGCCGACCGTATGAAAGCATTTATGGAAATGCCCATTTTTGTGGCCAAAGCTGCCACACGGCTGTGCATTTCGGGCGTGAGGCGTACGTTGAGCGAGCCCGAATAGCTTTTGTGCGGCTCTATGCCTTGCTCCTTGCAATAAACGAGGTAGTCGTCTACGGCCTCGTGAAAGGCTTCGGTTAGCTCCTTAACGCTTTCGCCCTCAAAGTTCACCAATCCGTCGATGCCCTCTATTTTACCGAAGAAAACGTTGTCCTTTTCGCTGAAAGCCACCGAACCGATGTATCCTTTGTAGTTTAAGGTATTCATATTTCTTTCGTTTTTTTATTTCAACAGCCCTGCTTCGATGAGTTCTTCGCGCACCTGCTTCAGTGCGTACAGTTTTACCACGTTTCCGGGGTGGGGTTTATGCAACATTATCGGCCCGCCCGGCCGCGTTTTTGTAGATAACCCTCGAACCGGAAGTCTTGCCCTTGTCCGATTTGACATACCCGTAGAAAGACAGCAGCCTTTCCAGTTCGTCGAACGTAAAATCAGACGGAAGACGTTTGAAGCGTTCTATCAGTTTTTCTTTTGTTCCCATACTATGATGAAAGCAAAGGTAACTGTTTTTTAGTTACAGAGCAAACGGTATTCCTAAAATTCGCAAAGAAACCGCAGCACGGGGACGGACATTTTCAGACAGCGGGTAAGTTATCTGATTTTCAGTGTGCTATATCCTATCTCTGAGAAAAGAAAAAATACAAGGCACATATTTCGAAATATGTGCCTTGTATTTTAAAATATGTCTGACCTGTTTTTTGCCTTTCGTGAAGCGGTTGCAAAAACGGGATGGAGATTTTCCAGTCGCACCTGATACCGCCGTCTTGGTCTTAGCCGGACAGCCACGGTATTCACTAATAAAAAATAATTGTAAGATACTAATATAAGGTACGTAAATGGTACTGCTTTTGTAAAATATTCGAATATGATATGGATTGCGGCTCGGCATAGCCAAATATGAGAAACTTCGTTTTTCATTTGTCTCTGCACTCGCCTTTGCTATATTTGGATAATATAGGATGCGGCTCGGCATAGCCAAATATGAGAAACTTCGTTTTTCATTTGTCTCTGCACTCGCCTTTTACTATATTTGTAATCGCAAGTGGCAGGCGCAGTGGCGCGGCCACCCTGCATTGCGCGCGGCATAAAGCCGCTGCGTATATTACTTACGGAAAATTAATTAGCGTTTGCTGTTATTCGGGACACTTCAAGAATCTACCAAATTCAAAGCAATCAATACCGAATGAATAAGTCAGTGAATGCCTGCGCAAGCGTGGGCGTGACTTATCCGGTATTGGTGGGCTTTGGTAGAGCCCTTGAAGTGTGGATAGTTACAACGTCCACGCTTTTTTTGTGCTCTGCCTGCCCGCCACCGAAGATAAGCATACGCCAAAACACGTGCGTATGGCAAACAAGAACCTCAACGCGGCCAAAAACGCTAAGAAGGACGAGTTTTACACACAGCTGCCCGACATTGAGCGCGAGCTCAGGCATTACAACCGGCATTTCTGCGGAAAAACCGTGCTCTGCAACTGCGACGACCCTTACGAAAGCAACTTTTTCAAGTTTTTTGCCCTGAACTTCAATTTCTTGGGATTGAAGAAACTCATCTGCACCTGCTACGACGGCTCGCCCGTTGCGGGCAGCGAACTGCTTATACATTACAGCGAGTTCGACAGCAAGCCGGAGAAAATAGCCTACAAAGTGGAGATAACCGAAGTGGACGACTACAACGGCGACGGGGCGGAAGACCTGGCCGATGTGCACTACCTTATACAGAACGACAAAAACGTGCTCTCGCTTCTCAAAGGCAACGGCGATTTCCGCTCCCCCGAGTGCGTGGAACTGCTTAAAGAGGCCGACATCGTGGTTACAAACCCGCCGTTTTCGCTATTCCGCGAGTACGTGGCGCAGCTCATGGAATACGGCAAGAAATTTCTGATTATAGGAAACGTAAATGCCGTAACATACAAGGAAATTTTCCCTTTGATAAAAGAAAACAAAATATGGCTGGGTGTCAGCATACACAGTGGTGACAGAAAATTTAGAGTTCCGGATTATTATACTTTAAATGCAGCCAGTTGTGGCATAGATGAGAACGGGAAAAAATATATACGGGTAAAAGGTGTTAGGTGGTTTACAAATTTAGACCACAACAAGCGGCACGAAGAACTCGATTTGGTTTGCCGTTATTCTCCCGAAGAATACCCGAAATACGACAACTACAATGCCATAGAAGTGAGCAAAACCACAAATATTCCTTCAGACTACCCGGGCACAATGGGAGTGCCGATTACCTTTCTCGACAAATATAACCCTGAGCAGTTCGAGATAATAAAATTCAGGAAAGGAGATGACGACAAAGACCTTTGCATTAACGGGAAATGCCCTTATTTCCGAATACTTGTGCGCAACAAACATCCTCAAAAACTTTACTAACCTCACATAAAAATCCCCACCAACCATGGAAAAGATGAAAATAACCCCTATGGAAGTCACCGTGGGCGAGATTGCCGACGGGTACAGGAACGACGACGAGCTGGGCGTGCGCGGCTACGGCGGCCTTTTGGACATACGGCCTCCCTACCAGCGCGAGTTCATTTACAACGAAAAAGAGCAAATGGCCGTGATACACACGGTGCTGAACGACTATCCGCTCAACGTGATGTACTGGGTGAAACGCAGCGGCGATGCCGAATGCCCCTACGAGATAATGGACGGCCAGCAACGCACCCTCTCGCTCTGCGAGTACGTGGCCGGGGCGTTCTCATACGATTTCAAAAACTTCTTCAACCAGCCCGCCGACATACAGGAGAAGATACTTGGCTACAAGCTCACCGTCTACGTTTGCGAGGGCGAGGCGTCGGAAAAGTTGGAATGGTTCAGGACAATCAACATCGCCGGCAAGCCGCTCAACGAGCAGGAGATAAACAACGCCGTGTATGCCGGGCCGTTCGTGTCGGACGCAAAACGGCACTTCTCCAAATCAAACTGCGGCGCGTACCGCCTTGGCAAAGACCTCGTGAACGGCACGCCCATACGCCAGGACTTCCTGAAGAAAGCCTTGCAATGGATGGCCGACCACGAAACGCGCTCCGGCAAACGCCAAAGCATTGTAGGCTACATGGCCGAACACCAGCACGACCCCAATGCAAACAATCTGTGGACTTACTTCCAGAACGTGCTGAACTGGGCAATAACGAACTTTGACCTCAACCATTTCAAACGGATAATGAAAGGGATAGACTGGGCACTGTATTACGACGACTACCACGACCGCACGCTTGACACCGCCGCCATGGCCAAACAGATTTCCAAGCTCATGCGTGACAGCGAGATACAACGCCAGGCGGGAATCATACCCTACGTGCTCACGGGCGACGAACGCCACCTCGACCTGCGCGCCTTTCCCGAGGACATAAAACTGGCCGTGTGGGAAAAGCAAAAGCACATCTGCCCGCACTGCCACAAGGAATTCGATTACGAGTTCATGGAAGGCGACCATATCAAACCCTGGCGCGACGGAGGACGCACCGTCGAGGAAAACTGCCAGATGCTTTGCCGTGAGTGCAACCGCCGCAAGGGGGTAAAATAATATCCGAAAGATGTGGGATTCCTTTTAAGCATTCGCGATATTATCAATGTAGTTAATAACAAATATTGCGTGTATGACAGTTTCCGACTGTTGCACAATGCAGGCAAGTAATCGTAAAACTTGGTACTACTTGTTTGCGGGCTGAACATGTGTCCTAAGGATTGTTTTTGCAGGAGTAGACGGGAACTCGCACGAGGATATAATTATACCCACTAACCGCAGCACGGGGACGGACATTTTCAGACAGCGGGTAAGTTATCTGATTTTCAGTGTGCTATATCCCCTCTCTGAGAAAAGAAAAAATACAAGGCACATATTTCGAAATATGTGCCTTGTATTTTAAAATATGTCCGACCTGTTTTTTGCTTTCCGGAAAAAGGTTGCAAAAATGTAAGGTGAAATTTTTATTTATCGTTACAGCAAGCTCCACATTACGGTAAGCCCTGCCATAACTATCGACACCATGCTCATTAGTTTGATGAGTATGTTGAGGCTGGGGCCGGAGGTGTCCTTGAACGGGTCGCCCACGGTGTCGCCCACAACTGTGGCCTTGTGTACGTCGCTGCCTTTGCCTCCGAAGTTGCCTTCCTCGACGAATTTCTTGGCGTTGTCCCACGCGCCGCCGGCGTTGGCCATGAACACTGCGAGCACGAAGCCCGTGCTGAGGCCGCCCACGAGCAGGCCGAGCACGCCCGACACGCCGAACACGAAGCCCGTGAGTACGGGGGCGGTTATGGCCAGGAGCGACGGCACGACCATTTCGCGCTGCGCGCCTTTGGTGGCTATGATGACACAGCGTTGGTAGTCGGGCTCGGTTTCGCCGGTGAGGATTCCTTTAATGGTGCGGAACTGGCGGCGCACTTCTTCTACCATTTTCTGTGCCGCACGTCCAACGGCGTTCATCGTGAGTCCGCAGAACAGGAAGGCCATCATCGAGCCGATGAACACGCCGGTGAGTACTTTGGGGTTCATTAGCGTAACGTCGTAATAAGTCATGAAGTCGGTAAACGTTGCCTTGGCTGTCTCGACAATTCGTCCGTTGCCGAGGTCGAGCATTTCGGTGCCGAGGCGTTGGAGTCCGATTCTTATTTCTTCGACGTATGAAGCCAGGAGCGCGAGTCCCGTAAGTGCGGCCGAGCCTATGGCAAATCCCTTGCCTGTGGCGGCAGTGGTGTTGCCCAGCGAGTCGAGCTCGTCGGTGCGTTTGCGCACTTCAGGCCCGAGGTTCGACATCTCGGCGTTGCCGCCCGCGTTGTCGGCAATGGGGCCGTAGGCGTCGGTGGCGAGGGTTATGCCGAGGGTGGAGAGCATTCCCACGGCGGCTATGCTTATGCCGTAAAGGCCCATGGCCACGTTGCTGAAGTCGAAGCCCGAGGCGAAGAGGTAGGAGAGTATTATTCCCGCACCTACCGTCAGCACAGGAATGGCGGTGGAGAGCATTCCCAAGCCTATGCCCGATATTATAACCGTTGCCGGGCCGGTTTTCCCGCTTTCGCTCAGCTTGCGCGTGGGACGGTAGCTCTGCGAGGTGAAGTATTCGGTGGAGCGTCCGATGATTACGCCCACGATAAGTCCCACAACGACCGAACAGCCTATCATGTGCCAGTTCTCAAGTCCGAGCGCCCAAAGAATAAGGAACGTGGCCACAACGATAAGGGCGGAGCTGAGGTTCGTTCCCACGCCCATGGCGTTGATGAGCTGCTTCATGTTGGCGTCTTCGCGCGTGCGGACGCAGAATATTCCTATTATCGACAGAATTATTCCCACTGCGGCTATCAGCATGGGGGCAATAACGGCCTTGAACTGCATTTCCACGTCGCCGCCCTGCATGAATGCCGCCGCGCCGAGCGAGGCGGTGGCGAGTATCGAACCGCAATACGATTCGTACAGGTCGGCTCCCATTCCGGCAACGTCGCCCACGTTGTCGCCCACGTTGTCGGCTATCGTGGCGGGGTTGCGGGGGTCGTCTTCAGGTATGTTCTCCTCTACTTTTCCAACGAGGTCGGCTCCCACGTCGGCAGCCTTGGTGTAGATACCGCCGCCCACGCGGGCAAAGAGCGCCTGCGTGCTCGCGCCCATTCCGAAGGTAAGCATTGTGGTGGTTATTATGCAGAGCTTGGTGGTCGGTGTCATGGCGTCGGCAGGAATAACCGCGTCTAACAGTATATACCAGAACGATATGTCGAACAAGCCCAAGCCCACTACTATAAGCCCCATTACTGCGCCGGAGCGGAAAGCTATCTTAAGCCCTTTGTTCAGGGAAGTGCGCGCGGCGTTGGCGGTACGTGCCGAGGCCAGCGTGGCGGTCTTCATGCCCATGTATCCCGACAGGCCGGAGAAAAATCCGCCCGTTAAGAATGCTATCGGAACCCAGTGGTTCTGTACTTCCAGAACGTAGGCCATGAATGAGAACAACAGTACGAGCACAAGGAACACGTATCCTACGATTTTGTACTGCTGCTTGAGGTACGACATTGCGCTTTTCCTTACCGCGGCCGCGATGTGGCGCATTCTTTCCGTTCCTTCGTCCTCGCGCTTCATGCGAAGGTAAAAGAACAGGGCAAAACATAGTGCGAGCAGTGAAGACACAGGCACTAACAGAAATAACAAATAGTCCATGGTATAATTTTAGTTTAATGGTTTTGCGGTTGTTGTTTTATCGTTTGCTGTAGTTTTCCAGTCCGTCCTTCAGAAACTTCTCGAAATGCGGCACACTCTCGTCGTAAGCATACGAACCCGTCAGCGGGCGTCCCTCGTTGTCGAGCGCAACATAGAAAGGCTGGGCGTTTGCTCCGAATTTCACCTGTTGCAGGTAGCTCCATTTGTCGCCTACGGTGCGGAGAGTGCGTTTTTTCCCGTCTATGGTCACTTCCTCCGGTTCAGGCAGGCGCGTCTTGTCGTCTACGTACAGGGAGATGAGCACATAGTCTTCGTTGAGCAGTTTGCTGATTTTCGGATCTATCCAAACTGAAGCCTCCATCTTGCGGCAGTTGACGCAGCCATAGCCTGTAAAATCGATGAGTACCGGTTTTCCGAGCCGTTCTGCTTCGCGCATGCCGCTTTCGTAGTCGGTAAACGGTGCGTGTGTCTCGAAATCGCCCAGGCGGAAGTCTTGCGTGGCCATAGGAGGTGCAAATGCGCTTACAGCCCTGAGCGGCGCGCCCCAAAGTCCGGGAATCATATATATTGCAAAGGCCAGTGAGCCTAACCCGAGGAATACTCGCGGCACCGACACGCTTTCGGTCTTTTCGCCGTGAAGATGTACCAGCCCGAAAAGGTAGAGCGCCAGAACCAAGGCTATTGCTATCCATAGGGCAAGGAATGTCTCGCGGTCGAGGATGTGCCAGCCGTAGGCCAGGTCGGCCACGGAAAGGAACTTCAACGCGAACGCGAGTTCCACGAAGCCGAGTGTCACCTTTACCACGTTCATCCAGCTGCCGCTCTTGGGCATTTGCTTGAGCCATGCGGGGAACATGGCGAACAGGGCGAACGGCAGCGCCAGTGCCAGGGCAAAGCCGAACATGCCGACGGCCGGAGCGAGAATGCTTCCGGTTGAAGCCACCTCGACAAGCAGGAGTCCTACTATCGGGCATGTGCACGAGAACGATACGAGCACCAAGGTGAATGCCATAAGGAATATGCTTAGCACCCCGGACGTGTTTTCGCTCTTGCGGTTTACGGCATTTGTCCACGACGAGGGCAGGTTAAGTTCGAATCCCCCGAGGAAACTTGCGGCAAACAGCAACAGAAGTAAAAAGAAGAAGATGTTGAAAACGGCGTTCGTCGAAAGCTCGTTCATCTTGTTTGCGCCGTAGATTGCAGTGACGGCCAGGGCCAATACGAGGAAGATAACTATTATCGCCACGCCGTAGGTAATGGCTTCGCCTATGTTTTTGCGGCGACTGCCGCCGCGGTGCAGGAAGAAGCCTACAGTCATCGGGATTATCGGCCAGATACACGGCATGAGCAGTGCCACGAACCCACCCAGCATTCCGAGCAGGAATATGGCCAGCAGTGTGTGCTGTTCCGCTCCGCCGCTATTGCTCAGTTTTGCCAGCTCTTCAACCTGCGGTGCCCACCATGAGGCGTTGCTGTTGCCTGCAGTGTCCATCGCCGGTGCAACGGCTGTGTCGGGCGCGGCTGTTACGGAATCGGCCCGGGCTTTCTTCATTGGCGAGGACGACGGTTTGACTTCAGCCGCCCCCGGCCCGTCGCTGCCTTGCAGTTCAAAGGCGGCTTCCGAGGGAGGAAGGCAGTTCTTGTCGCTGCATGCGCCGTACTCCAGGTAACCTTTGGCGCGGAACTCCTTACCCGTTATCTTGAGTGTCTGGGTGAAACGGCATTCCTTTTCAAAGAAGGAAAGCTCCATTTCGAACATTTCGTCGTATTTGTGCACAGCTCCTTTGCCGGGTACGAGTTTGCCAGCAGGTTCGATGTTGACGGCATCGACGAGGTTGAAAGTGGCGGGCGTAGGTCCGTTCTGCGGTATGTCGCTCGAGTAAACGTGCCAGCCTTCGTCTATCTTTCCCGTGAAGATTATCTTTATTTCATCTTTCGATACCCTTTCGGTGGAAACGGAAAACTTTACCGGTTCCACAATCTGGGCATTCGCGGTCACTGCCGGGAGCAAGAAAAAAATACAAGGGAGATATTTTGAAATATGTCTGACATAATTTAAAATATGTCTGACATATTTTTGGGGGCATGGAATGCCGCCTTGAAAACTCTTTTTCTTATTCGTAAGTGCCGGGGTAAAAAATGTATTCATCCTGTAGACTTTTTTATTTTACATCTATCAGCTTCAGGCGGAATATAAGAGCGGAGCATGGCGGGACACCGTCGGAGCCTTCTTCGCCGTAGCCCAGTTCGTATGGTAGGTATATTTCCCATTCCGAGCCTTCTGCCATTAGTTTCAAGGCTTCGTTCCAGCCGCGCACTACGCTTCCCATGCCGAGTGTGACGGGTTTTCCGCCGTTGCCTTTGTCGGTGCTGTCGAATACCTTGCCGTCGATGAAGCGTCCCTCGTATGTTACGGTAACTTGCGAACCGTCGTCAGGACGTTTGCCTGTGCCGTTCTTTATTATGCGGTATTGCAGTCCGCTCGGCAAAGAGACAACGCCTTTGGCTTTTGCGTTTTTCTCGAGAAAGGCTTCGCCCTCGGCCTTGAAGCGTTTGGCGGCTTCCTGGTCGCGTTCGGCAGCCAGTTGTGCGGCTTTCATTTCCTTTTGCATAATGGCGTTGCCGGCCAGTGCCAGCTGCATTTGCAGCTTTTCCTGCTCGGGCGCGCCGTCTGCCTCTACGGCTTTTGTGATGTCGGCACTTATGCTTTCGCATTGTTCTATTAGTTTGTTGCCTGCGCTGTTCGGGTTCTTGCAAAGTGTTACGTAATTCTTTACAAGTGTGTTTATCTTTTTCATGTTCCCGTTGTCGGGTTGCGCAAGTGTCGCTTCTTCAACCGACAGTGCCAGGCTGTCCATTACGTCGAACGTGGCGTTGTTTACCGAAGCTATGTAGCTGAGCGCTTTTTCGCCCTGTTTGAAAACATGCTCGTTGCCGAAGATGTCGGTCTTAACGTATATGCCTTTGCTTTCTATAAGGGTAAGCGCGTTTTTGTAATCTCCTTTCATTATGTCGCCCAGCCTGGCGGTGATGAGGGCGTTCATGCGCGCCTCGTCGGCTTTTTCCTTGTCGTTGCTGCATGAAATGAAAACCAAGGCCTGGAAAAGTATGGCGCAAACCAGGATTGCGCATTTTCTAATCTTTATCATGGCTAAAATGTTTTTCGTGTTTGCTTAACTCCACGTTTCCCGCCTCAACGGGTAGTTTCCCCGCAGGTATTCGAAGCTT
>URSZ01000091.1 GCA_900550635.1 uncultured Prevotella sp.
ACTTTCTCCATCAATGCTTTGCTCATCCCCATTGCATTAATTGGATATGCTGCTTTGTCAGTAGATAAAACTACAACTTTACTAACACCATGCTCTATTGCAGAAATAAGCACATTGTTCGTACCTATGATATTTGTCTGCACCGCTTCAATTGGAAAAAATTCACAGGACGGTACTTGTTTCAACGCCGCAGCGCTGAATACATAATCCACTCCATTCATTGCAATGTCCACACTTTGTTTGTCACGCACATTGCCTATATAAAATTTTACTTTCGGATTTTGGAACAAATGACGCATATCGTCCTGCTTCTTCTCGTCACGAGAGAAGATGCGCACTTCCTTTATATCCGAATCCAAAAAGCGTCTTAGCACAGCATTACCAAAAGAGCCTGTGCCACCGGTTATCAACAATACTTTATCTTTAAATGCCGACATTTTCTTTATCTTTCACTCCTTATTAATTTGAAAAGCTCCACCCAAGAGTTGTTGCTTTCACTCTTATACAACTTATAATTCGGTGTATTATTGCATAGCGAAGCAATTTCAAATGCCCAAGATTGCGGGTCCTGACTATTTATGAAAACTGCACCTTCATATTCTCCCAATGTTTCATGCGAATAAGGCAAATCCGATACGACTACAGGAAGGCCAAGACTAGCAGCTTCTAACAACGGCACACCTAAAGTTTCCAAAGTGCTTGGGAACAACAACCCGTTACTACTTGCAAGCATGTCAATAAGCACAGTATGATTTATTGCACCATGAAGAACAAAAACGTTTTCACATCCATTACGTGATATTTTTCTAACAAAATCCGGAGCTTCTTTGCTATTAAATGTCAAATGTATCTTAAGGTGCTTGAAAATTTCGGGAGAAATCCTGCGCAAAGCATTCACAGCTTCAATTAACAAATCATGGTTTTTATACTTTATGTATGTTACAGGATATACAAAGTTAAACGTTCCTTCCTCAAAATCATAAGTAGACTTCAAACCTCGGTCCGGCAGTTTTATATCGGGATGAAGCACAAAAACGTTTTCCGAATTAAATCCAAACTTCTTAACAAACAGTTCTTTCACAAACTTTGCTTGAACCACGACTTTCATATCCGGTTTCAAATAATGTGCCACATAAACCGGATACAAACTACGGTAGAAAAACAAATTCCTTTCTTCCTTTACAAAAGGATTCCATATTTTATCTGCTAATGGAGCTATTGCGTGAAAATAAACAATCTGCCTTGCTTTCGGGTAAGCAACTGCCACATTTTGGAAAGAGACTATTACTTCCGGTTCAAAACCTATGGAT
This sequence comes from uncultured Prevotella sp., assembly GCA_900550635.1. GTDB lineage: Bacteria > Bacteroidota > Bacteroidia > Bacteroidales > Bacteroidaceae > UBA6398. The sequence continues at coordinate 1,311 of URSZ01000091.1, forward strand.
TCTATTTTCTTCTTGAATCCATACGCGTCGAACGCTACGCGTCTTATGCCGCGAGTATCGTAAGTAACATACTCTACACCGTTTATTTCTTCTTGCGGCATTGACGGGTCTATGAAAATACAGTAAAGGTCACTTCCTACCTCGTTTTTTAAGGCGTTTATGAACTGTTTGTATATAGCTAACGCACCACTTTCTCTTGAAGCTGTCGCTATTACGCATATATTCATTACATTCTTATTTTGCTGGTTCCCATTAAAGGTTTTCTGTTAGATGGTGTAAAAGTAATGATTTTTTATGATTCCAATTTGCCCATAAAGCTCCATAAGTTTTTATCACCTACGTTCGTTTGATATTTATAATCTGGTATAGACGTTTATTATCTTCTTCCCTTGCGGTTAAAACCTGAAGATATTTTCCCATTAAAAATGTTAAGACGTAATATTGCATGCAACATAAAATAGCTATACGAAGCATCGTTTTGTGAGTCGACCCGTCTTTGTGCATTTATAGTACGTGAAATGTTGCTACGTTCATGCAGTATGTCATTGATACGGAATCTTATTATTAAGGGAGAACCTTTAAAAAAGTTTTGCGAAATCTCCGCATTCCATATTAATTCGTCGGTATTCATGTTCTTATTAGCATATCCACGACGGCTTTGCATTCGCAGATTTGTTCCGATATTCATTTTCCAAGGCAACCGCAATCTTGCTTCGGCCGAATAAGAATAATTAAAAGTGTTAAGATTCGATTGTGGCCTAAGTTTGTTGTCAGCATGACGGTAGTTTATACGCCCTCCTATCTTGGCTTCGATTATTTCATTACGGTAGCGCAGGCTAATATTTTCTCCTATCGAGGTTGTCTTAGTTACGTTCTTTTCACTTGACTGACTTGATTCTGTGCTAACATAACTAACCGAATTATTGTAACTGCCATTTGTCCTGCAACTTATCCGAAATGCTTTATCTGGTCCAAAAGCAGACGAGAATGTAAAATTACAATTAGCAGACCAGTTGCCATTGATATTTTTAGGCATGGTCGTCCTTACGCCAGTCCTTTCATTATAAATTATAGCCGTGCTTATATTGTTTGACGACTGGTTGAACGACGCGTTTACGGCATAATTCTGCTGCCTGTCAACAATATATTTGTTATATTCAAACCTTACACGGTTGTTCCAGGCCGGCTTTAAATTTCCGTTGCTTATATGAATATTCAACGGGTCGGAGTTGTCTGTTAATGCCAAACGGTTTGTCATTGACGGGTCAGAGGACCACCCGTCGTATCTTATTTCAAAGCGCTCATTTCTTGACACACGGTATCTGAAGAAAGCCGACGGCGTGAATCTTGTCAAATTTCGGGTCAGTATGGTGTCGATTGTGTTTTTGCGGTAATCGAGATGTGTTTCCTGAAGTCTTATACCTGTGCCTACACTGAAGTTTATTTTACGATTGGTTATACGGAAGCTGAAGTTACCGGTATGCACCCAGTCGTCATACGTTGAATAATTACTGTTGAATATATTGAGGGCCATCTCAAGCGAATCCCGAGTTTGAGGAAGTTCCCCTAACTCGTGCCCTCCGTCGCGCCAGCCGTCAAGGGAATCAAGTTCATATAGCGAGCGGTCGCTTTGCGAATGACTGCGTTCGAAGCGGTAGCTGAATTGCAGGAATCCACCTTTAAATATAGGTTCGCTGTAACTAATCCTCGTATTAATATTCCAACTATTCGAGGGCGAATAAGTATATTGGTTTGTATATGTATTACTTCTGCTGTTTGCCGCAGTGTTATTTTGGTTATAATAATGTATGTCGGATATACGGAATGATTTGCCTTTTCCTTCATTAATAGAAGCATTAAAATCAAGACTTATATTCCGTCCGTCATTACCTATTCGCCGCACTCCCATTGCGTTGAATCCGTATGAAAAATTACGCCGTCGGCTTTTTGATTCCCGCGAATCTCTGTTCACTGCAATGGGATAGAATTCAGGCATGTTTTCCTGAGAGAAATTCTCATCGAATATTTCGTCAAGAGGGTCGCCGTCTTGCACTATTTCGTAAGGGTCGCCGCTAAACGTAGCTGAGCGCGTGCGAGAGTACGCATTTGAACGTCCTATCGAAAAGCGTTTGTTTGCCGTTATTGTTGTCATTGTATCAGGCTGCCACTCCAAACGCAGATTAGCGTTTGCCGATGTTGAACGATTTTTATTATAACTGTTATTGTTGCTGAACGAAGACGTACTTCCGGAGCTTATGAAGTTTTCGGCATTTCTCCACGATTCGCCATGCGAACGGTTATTGTTTATACCGGCGTTACCGCCTAACTCGAATCTTCCGGCTTCATTTTTTTTACGCCCGTTATTTATGTTAAAGTCAAAGCCAAGCTGCTTGTTTGTGGAGCGGGCGTCTTCATTCCTAAGGTTGCCTGTAACAGTGAAACGCGACAAATCGGTTATACGGTTTGCAAACAGTTTGTTGATATACCTTCCTTCTGAACCGGCAGCTCCGTCAAGGTTCGCAATCCAGGTTTCGTTGAGTTCTTGCTTCAGCACAATGTCCATAACCGTCTGTTCATTGCCATCGTCTATTCCGGTCTGCTCTGCGTAATCGCTTTTCTTTTCGTATGTCTTAATACGCTTAACCAAATCGACCGGTAGATTTTTCATTGCAACACTTTTATTGCCTTTAAAGAAATCTTTGCCGTTGACTCTGAACTCGGTTACTTCCTTCCCGTTATAAGTTATTGTGTTACCATCCACTTCAACGCCCGGCAGAAGTTTTATAAGTTCCTCCAACGCCTCACCTTCCTGAACATTAAACGCTTCTGCATTAAAACTTATAGTATCCTCGTTAGCTTCCACTTCCGACAGCGAGCCTTTAACTTCCGCTCCTTTTAAAAGCACATACGAAAGCGGCAATGAAATAGTGCCCAATTCTAAAGTTTGCTTGCGTTGCCCTTTTGCTATATCGATGTATTTTGTCTTGTACCCTGTCATCGTTATACGAAGTATGTATGCGCCTCTTCCGGGCAATGATAATTTAAAATGCCCGGCACTGTCTGTAGGCAAACCGTTTACAAAAGAACTGTCTTTATTCAGCAAAACTGCATTAGCCGCAGGCAGTCCAGAGGAAGAAAGCGAGTCCACGACCGTCCCCCTGACTACACGCTGTGCATGTGCCTCTATGCTACAGGCAAACATTAAAACCAGCAAAATGCCTGCTAAATATATTTTATTGTGTAAACTGTTGCCCAAATCAAGGATTATTGCAATAATATAATACAAATTTTATGTAGTAAAAATAAATATTTTAATAATCTCCACTACATGATTAAATTACTTTAATATTATTATTAACACTTATTACAACACCATACCGGCCATTATTCCTTAACGGTTAACTAACTATGTGTGCATGCCTCTGCATTACAGACAATAAAAGCAGATTTTGACGTGGATGTAAAACACTGCTTTCTTTCCTTGATTTATGAAAACTAATTTTCAAGTCATTATACCCCGCCGGGAGATTCGAAAAAATACAAGGCACATATTTTAAAATATGTCTGACCTATTTTAAAATATCTCAGACATATTTTTTGATACTCGAAAACCGGGATTTCACGCCTCTAACGAAAGCATTTTTTATTTGTCTGTTTTCCGTAACACATAGGAAGCTTATGGAATTTTTCACAATTTAGAATGGTTATAAAAAACCAAGTCAACCGCCTTATCCTATTGGACACCTAAAAATAAGAATTATTATAACTGATACTTAACAACATAACATATACGACCTAACCAAGTTCTGACACAAGCATGAATTATTAAAGTTTGTTATCTACCGCCTTTTTAGCAAAGGATTTGAAATTTAAAAGCCGTCGTTTTTTATTCGAGACATAATTATTGCGATTCCAGGAATTTAAATATTTCAAGTAAAAGAGGGGAAAGAAAGACGTTTGTTTAGTAGGATAATTTTACCGACCTTTGCAAAACGTCCGATAAAAACATCGAGGATAGACTAACGAACTTTAAATAACAACCTCCGCTGCCGACACACGGCAACGTATCTATTACGCAGTAAAAGCAGATAAGGAAATGCAAAACATAACGGAACAAAGCTGGAAACGCTGTCTTGACTTTATCAGTCATAATATAGATGAAAAGCCATTTTCTACATGGTTTAGCCCTATCCGTTTTGATGGTTTCCGAGGCAAGCAGTTGATATTGAAAGTTCCGTCGCATTTTTTCTATGAATACATAGAAGAGCACTTCATAACAATCTTGCGCGCCGCTGTTGAACGCGAATTCGGCGATGGCATAACCATAGGCTACCGCATTGAAACAGATTCGACCAACAATATATCCCAAAGCGCTGTTGACAACGCCCACAAAGGTGCTGTACAACCAAAAGAAAGAGCTCACGCTAACGAAGCTCCTTCGTTTATGGCGAGTTTGGAAGGAGCTGCGCCACAGGAGTTAGACTCGCAGTTGAACCCGGACTACACCTTCGAAAATTTCATCGAAGGAGATTCGAACAAATTGCCGCGGAGTGTAGGTATGTCTATTGCCGACGCGCCCGACCAAATGACTTTTAACCCGCTGTTTATATATGGTCCCTCAGGCGTAGGGAAAACACACCTTGTTAATGCCATAGGTGTGAGAATAAAAGAAAAATTCCCTGCTAAACGGGTATTGTATGTTTCCGCACATCTTTTCCTGGTGCAATACACCGATTCGGTACGGAAAAACAAGTTCAACGACTTCATAAACTTTTACCAAAGCGTAGAAGTACTGATTATTGATGACATACAAGAAATATCCGGCGAATCAAAACAAAAGACGCAGCAAGCATTCTTCCACATATTCAACCATTTGCAACAAACGCGACATCAATTAATAATGACAAGCGACCGGCCTCCAATACAGCTGGAAGGCATGGAAGAGCGTTTGCTTACACGCTTTAAGTGGGGATTAGTTGCAGAATTGGAAAAGCCCGATACAAAACTGGCAAAGAAAATATTGCTCGACAAAATACATCGCAACGGCCTTAAATTCCCGCGTGAAGTAGTTGATTATATCGCCGAGAATGCAACAGAAAACATACGCGACCTCGAAGGAGTAATAAACGCAATGCTGGCATATTCTGTTGTATACAACAGCGACATAGACCTGGAACTGGCACAGCGCGTTGTTGCACGCACTGTGAAGTTAGAACAGAAGCCTATTACTATAAATGAGATTGTTGAGCACGTAAGCGAATATTACGACATACCGGTAAAGGACATCTGTTCAAAAAGCCGCAAACAATTCATCGCACAGGCAAGGCAAGTTTCGATGTATTTGGCCCAAAAGCACACCGGCCTGTCATATTCCAGGATAGGTTCTGTCATCGGCAAGCGTGACCATTCTACGGTTCTTCATTCCTGCAACGTAATAGAGCACCGCATAAGTACGGACAAGGTATTCCGCCGCGAAATGGAAAACATAGAGGCTTCATTCAGGTAGGCTACGATACAAGACCTTGAACATATCATACTATCCAACAAAAATAAAATTCAAACAAAAACGGTATAGGTTTCAATATTCGCCTATACCGTTTTCAATTGCTTAACAATGCTTTTTGCTTGCTACAATAAAGAGCATATTTCTATCATAAACGTATTCACATGATTCTACACGCACTAATCCTGTGTTAGTCGAGAAATCCTTGCTTCTTTAACGTTTCAATCATTGTTTCTGACATAGCCTCGTTGTCTTTCTTTGTATACCGTATGTCGGTGTATATTTGAGCCAATGTTTTCTTTGCGTTTATTTTTAAGAATTCCTGATTCTCCGGCAAAGATTCTTTTAGGGCATAAATACTGTCGATGTCTTTGGGAGAATAATCATGGTATGTTTCTTCGTGAATCACTCCTCCAAGCGGCAATCTGTCGCTTAATTCGGGATTTTCATCAGGAAACCCTAAGGTAATCGTAGCAACAGGGAACGTTAGTTTAGGCATTTTAAGAACTTCTATTATCTTTCCCGGCTGATATATTGTAGTACCCAGGAAACACGTTCCTAAACCGGCTTCTTCAGCAAGGATACAGAAAGTTTGGGTATAAAGCAACGCGTCGGTCGCGGCATTTATAAACGAAAGGAAATTGTTGTAGCCCGGATTTGCCTCACGATTAAGGCACCATTTTACTGCACGGTTAAAATCGGCACAAAACGTAAGCACAACAGGGGCCTCTTCAACCATAGGCTGGTTGAAATGCAACGGAGATAACTTTTTCTTCATTTCGGCCGAGCGTGTTATAACCACACTATACAGCTGCATGTTCCCCATTGTTTGTGTACGTTCTGCCTCTTGAAGCAGTCGTGTAAGCAATTCATTACTTACTGGCTCTTTAGAATATTTTCGTATGCTGCGGTGATTGTTTATTGATTCCATTTTATTCGCTTTGTTATTTGGTAAAGTAAAAGTAATCATTTTCCATAAAAAGAAACTGCCTACTGTACAGTTTTATTTCCTATTTGCATTAACTTTGTACGAAAATAATCCATTAAAATGAGCATGAGCACAGATTTGAACAATGATATAAACAAAGAAGTCCTTCTGCCCCTGGCGCAAGATATAGTAAGCAAGTCACAGGAAAGGAAAGGCAGCCTGGACGTAAACGATGTTTTAGACATACTGAACAAACACCGCGGCGACGTCTTGAAGGCACAAACGAAAATAGTGGAAGTGCGTCCCGACGTTCTCGAATGCGACGTAGTACGTTTTCAAAACAATAAAGACAAATGGGTTGCCTTTGTTGGTTTGATGAACGGTTATCCTTATGAGATATTTACAGGCCTACAGGACGACGAAGTAGGAATCGTTTTACCTAAAACGGTTACCAAGGGACGCATAATAAAGGTCATTAACCACGACGGCACTAAAAGATACGATTTCCAATTTGAAAACAAACGCGGATATAAAACGACCGTTGAAGGCCTTTCAGAAAAATTCAACAAGGAATATTGGAATTACGCCAAACTAATCTCCGGTGTGCTAAGATACAGAATGCCTTTGCAAAACGTCTTGAAGCTTGTAAGTTCACTGTCTTTGGAAAGCGAAAACATTAACACATGGAAAAACGGCGTAGAACGCGCCCTGAAGAAATACCTTGGCGACTCTGCCGACATGCAGTAACACAAGTATATTTTTAACCGGGGAGAGAAATTAAAGCAACGCTCCTCCCATGAACTTTACAAACGGTAATACATTATAAGCCATAATGTACTACCGTTATTTTTTGTCTTACCGCTTATTCCGTTTTAATCAGTAAAACATCATATACAACACAAGTTAGTATATACATGTTCGAGCATGTAAAAATTCGATGTAAACAAGCACAAAATTTGCGTATCGATATTTGTCCGCATTTTTCAAGCGTTTCCGGGACGGGTTTTCAGAAGCGAAAAAATAGGTCGGACATATTTTAAAATATCTCAGACATATTTCGAAATATGTGCCTTGTATTTTTTCTTTGCTCCCAATGGGGTGTAACGCGCTGAAAATTAGTTTTCACTTTTTGGGCGCAAAAATACCGTTTTAAAGACAGAATTTAATACTCTTCCGAGCCATGTGTTTACATGGCCTCTATCTACTGCTTTTTGCCACAGGACAACATGGCATAAACAACAAAGTGAGTGAGGATTGGAAGAATCCAACCCTCACTCACTTTGTGACGCTGTAGGGATTCAAACCCTAAACCTTCTGATCCGTAGTCAGATGCTCTATTCAGTTGAGCTACAGCGCCAATTCCCTTCAAAAGCGTTGCAAAAGTACGTATTATTATGATAACAACCAAATTTTGCCGCGCTTTTTTAATGCTCTATTTAGTTATTTTCCCGGCAATACAGACCGATTAAGCGGGCGAATAAGTATTAATGCGATTGAAGTCTTTTTATACTCAACAACTTAGCCAAATCCAACAAATATATAGCAACCAAAAGAAATTCTTTGTAAACAAAATGATTTTTGCGTACACAAATTGCCCTACAAAACGCATAAAACAAATGCGGCACAGATTTTCTGCGCCGCATTCGCATTTTAAAAGATTATTGTTCTTCTTAATTTCTACTACATAAACAAAGTGCCGTCTTCCTTTATATTGACATATATATCTCTGTCGCCACGCTGCTCAAGCTCTATTTCGTAATATTTGCCGGTAGGTACTTCTATCAGGTCTACATCGTCGATTATAGCTGTGGGATAATTCTCGTTTATGTATTGTTCCACTGCAGTTGGAAGACTTCCGCGATAATCCACTTCTGTCCTCACCCATGTTCCGTCGGTAGTAAACC
>URSZ01000092.1 GCA_900550635.1 uncultured Prevotella sp.
CGCTACAAGGAAGAATACGGCGACGGCGTGGCCATAACATTCGGATTCATGCGCGACGGCGTGCTGTATAGCAATGTAAGGCAGCTGCAAAAGCCCGAACCCGACAAACGCCTGCGCTTCAAGTGGACTACCTTCCGCAACCGCCTGCAACCCGGCAAGAAAGAGGAGTGGAGTCTGAGCGTTTACGAGCCCGACGGCAGTCCTGCCAAGGCTTCCGCAATAGCTGCTCTTTATGACGCTTCGCTCGATAAGTTTGCCAAGAATTACTGGAACGCGAGCCTCGGCTTCTACCGTATTGTCCCGGTGGGAAATTGGCTGACACGGATTAGTTCAAGCGGGCTAAACAGTGAGTTGTGGCGTTCATACTATAACTCGTACTCACTATCGTTCGACGAGTTCGACGACAAGCTGTTCACTCCCTACTATTCCATGCCAAGGGCATACAGCACGAGGTCGAATGTCGAAGTGAAAAGCTTACGGAGCAGCATAAAATTCAACAATAAAGTCACTATGGCTTCCGCAATGGCGGAAGACCTTAACCTTGCGGCGGATGAATCCTCCGCTGTTATCGGAGCAAAGCGACTAAGCGGCATTTCCGTTGCCGATGTCGGCGGCTCTGCTGAATATGGAGAGGAAGCCATACCCGAAGTAAAGGTGCGCGAGAATTTTGCCGAGACGGCGTTCTTCATGCCTACGCTCAGAACTGATGACAACGGGCACATAGCCATTGCCTTTACAGTTCCCGAAAGCATGACAAAATGGAATTTCAAGCTTTTGGCGCACACAAAGGATATGAATATAGGCTTGCTCGACACAACAACCGTTGTGGCCAAGGATTTCATGGTGCAACCCAACATGCCGCGCTATCTTCGCAAGGGCGATAAGGCAGTTGTTTCGGCTACGGTGCGTAACGTTACGGCAAATGTCCTTTCGGGTACGGCTTATCTCGTACTTCAGGACGCCGCAACCGAAGCCGTAAACGAAAAGTTGAGCGAAAAATTCACCGTGTCCGGCAATGCGCAGGCAGTGGTGCGTTTCAAATTCAACGCTCCTGAGGATTGCCCGCTGCTTATATGCAAAGTAATGGCCGACGCAGGTACTTTTGCCGACGGAGAACAGCACTACCTTCCTGTGCTGACCGACGAGACGGAAAACATACAGGCTTTGCCGTTCACTATAACTGGAAAAGGCAGTCACACAATAGACCTTGCCCCGCTTCTTTCGGGCAATTCGCGTAATGCACGCAACAATCGGCTCACGATAGAGTACACAGCCAATCCTTTGTGGTATGCAGTGCAGGCACTTCCCGACATAGCCGAGCCTAAAGAGAAAGACGCTGTGTCGATAGCCTCGGCATTTTATGCAACGACGCTCGAGCAAACGATAGCACGCCTTTCGCCGGCGCTGGCAAAGGCTGCCGAACAATGGGCAACCGAGCAAAGCGAAGACACGTTGGTCGAAAATGCCCTGCTTCGCAATGAAGACTTGAAGAACATAGTATTTAATGAAACGCCATGGGTAGCCGAGGGCAATAGCGAAGGAAGCCGTCGCCGCAAGCTGGCCCGCGCGTTCGATTACGGTGCTTCGTCGGCACGTGCCCGTAACCTTCTCGAACGTCTCACGCTGTTGCAGCAAAACGATGGCGGGTGGAGCTGGTTCCCGGGTATGCAATCTAACTACTACATAACCGGCCGCGTGCTCGATATGCTTGTTCGTCTTGAGGAGATTACAGGAGATAAGGCTGCAGCTAACGTAGTGGCAAAAGGAATAAGCTACCTCGACAAGGACGTGGCCGAGCGAATAGAACGCATGAAAGGCCTCGGAAGCGGAACACCGAAGATAGACATTGACAATAGCGACTTGCTCACATACCTCGATATCTTGCGCCGCTCCAATTGCGAACTTTCAGCCACGGCAAGGGCCAACCGCCGTTACCTTATAGGAAAACTTGCAAAAGAGCCAGTATTGAGCAACATGTATAATAAGGCGCTATCGGCCGTAATACTCATGGAAGCCGGACATAAGGACGAGGCGCGCACCGCGTTGCAGAGCCTCATGGAGCATACCGTGAGCAAGCCCGGTATGGGCCGTTATTTCGACACCGACCGCGCCACGCTCACATGGGAAAGCTACAAAATTCCCACTCAGGTGGCAGCAATCGAAGCCGTGCGCCTTATAACTCCCGACGATACCGAAACATTGCAACAAATGCTCACTTGGCTGATACAGGCAAAGCGCACCCAATCGTGGAGCAACGAGCGGAATACGGTAGACGCTGTTTACGCGCTGCTTCTCCAGGCCGACAGCACGAGCGGCATGTTCCATTTCGACACGACATTGCCCGAATCGGCACGGCTGACCTTTAAAAACGGCAATACGTCCGACATCGTTGAAAACGGAGCGCAGGCAGCCGGGACGTTAGGTTACATACGCCGCGACTACGGCCTCGACACCATAAAGGCAAAGCCCGTGTCGGTAACAATCGAAAAGAATGACGATGGAATTTCGTGGGGCGGAGTATATTATCGCTCTCTTGTACCGGCTACGGAAGTCAAAAGCGGCAAAGGCGAACTTACAGTGGAGCGCACATACCTCGTGGCCAAGGACGGCAAGTATGTGCCGATGTCCAAAAACGACACTCCCAAGACCGGCGACCGCATACGTGTGGACTATACGATAACGGCGGCACGCGATTTCGATTTCGTGAGCCTGCAAGACGCGCGCCCGGCCTGCCTTGAACCCGTAAAACAGATGTCGGGCTACACATGGAACGACGGCGAGGCATATTATTATGCAGCCGGAGACACCAAACAAGGCTTTTTCTTTGAACGCATGAGCAAGGGCGAGCATAAATTCAGCTGCGACTACATCGTAGACCGTGCAGGCAAGTATCTTGTGGGTACAGCTTCGGTGCAATGCTTGTATTCCCCTGAATTTGCCGGTACATCCAAGGGCTTCATGATTACCACTGAATAAAGGGATGGGAAAAGCTTTTGCAATATTGTTTGCGGCATTCTGTGTGACGGCCACCGGCGCCGTTGCACAGGATGCCGCGCTTTTTAAGCAAAAGAGGCTTTCCGGCAAAGATGTCGCGAGCGCCAACTACAGCGGCATAACCCGCTTGGATGGAAACAGGTACGCCGTTGTGAGCGACAAGGAAGAGAAAAGTGGCTTCAGAATATTCACGATTGACATAGACACGCTTACGGGACGGGTGCTTTCGGTCACGGCCGACACGTTGCGCGGATTCCGCCCCGCTGCCCCGCGCGATGAGGAGGGCATTTGTTATTTCCCTGAAAGCGGCACGCTCTTCATAAGCGGAGAGGAGGACCAGCAAATACTTGAATACGACACGCTCGGGCTGCCCACCGGCCGCAAACTCGACGTGCCTGCCATGTTCGGGCGCAGTTACATACAACCAAACCGCGGCTTCGAGGCGCTTACATACAGTCAGGCGAAGAAACTTTTTTACGCCATGACGGAGAGCGCCCTCATTCGCGACGGCGGCAGCGGAAGCCTTTCCTTGCGGCTTGTCTCATTTGATGAAGGGCTGCGCTATGCGGGCCAGTATGCCTATCGCATGGAAAGCCCGACGATGAAGCAGGGCGGCCGGCTTCACCTGCACGGAGTATCGGAGGTAACGGCACTTGCCGATGGGCGGCTCGTTGTGCTGGAGCGCGAGGTACGTATTCCTAAGGGTTACATAGGTGCAAAGGCGCGCTGCCGTCTTTTCATTGTCAATCCCGGTCCGGAAAACGCCGTTGACGAGGGTAATGACATGAACAGCCTGCCTGAAGGTACATATATGGAAAAGACCGAAATAGCCGACTTTACCACACGCCTTAACCTGCTGCGCATGAATTTTGCCAATTACGAAGGCATGTGCCCCGGGCCACGCCTGGCCGACGGCCGACAGACGCTGCTGTTGATTGATGATACGCAGGCAGGAGCGGGCAACAGTTTGTTCCGCCTGTCGGAACACTTGAAAGTTATTGCTTTTTAGGAAAGGCATAACGCCGCATTGCGCAATGCCGCCGCATGGTGTGCGCCATTCGCCTTTGCGCCCGGTTTGGTAATGCGTTCGCGAGGACTTGGAAACGGCGGCCGCATTTTGTCCGCTTTTCCGGAGCTAACGGGCAACCGGTTTTGTACCAAAAAAGCCATAGGTCTCGCACCGGCCGGCGGGTTGTCTGTATTTTGTCTGCATTCCGGGGCGGTTTCCAAAATAGTTTTCAGAGGGCGAAAAATATGTGCCTTGTATTTTAAAATATGTCTGACCTATTTCGAAATATGTCGGACATATTTTTTATTTGCTCCCACGTGGGGTTTAAGGGCTGAAAATCAGTTTTCATTTTTCCGCGCAAAAAAGTGCCGTTTTTCCACACCGGTTTCCTGCGGCTTTATTGTCTGTGTCACTTGCGGCAAAGAGCGTGAAAAAAGGCCGTGCACACTCATGAGCATGCACGGCCTTTTGCTTGCGTTGCGGCGTATGCCTTTTGCGGCGTCTTACCATTGGTCTTCAGGCTCCGGACCGTTGTAAATGTGTTTCGGGCACCATTCCATGTATTCGAGCAGGAAACATGCGTTCGGGTTGTTTAGCAAGCTCTTTACGCGCACATAGTACTTCTTGGTCGGTTCCACGTTTCCGGTCCACAGTATTTTGCGCATACGCAGGTTGGCGGCATACGATGTTGTGTTTCTCATTGATTCGGTAACCGCAGCTCCGCCGTTCCATATACCGTCGTGGCGCGGCGGTTTCATATATCCGTGGTTGCGCATAATCTTGTCGTTTTCGTTGTTGTGTTCTATGTCTTCCGTGTCCTGTTCCCAGCCTATATTCGGGTTGGTGGGCGGTATTCGCAGGTCAATGGGCAGGCCTACAGGCTGCAGGTTCAGCTTGTCTGTGCCGAAGTATATCTGTGCCATGCCGAATCCGGTGTTCGACGGGGCACATATTCGCAATTCATACGTACCTTCGTTGGGCACGGGCGGAAGCAGGAACGTAAGGTCGTACTGCCCGCGCACGTTTATCTCGTCGGCCTGGTAGTTCGATTGGCTTGCGGTGTTGAAATACGGCAGGTACACGATACGGCTTTCTTCGGACACTTCGAGGTTAGCCAGGTATCCGCGCGGGAATGGAATCCACGTGTTGTCGGCCGGCCGCCTGTATCCGTTGGTTGCCATTTCGGCGAACAGTTCGTTGAAGTCCCAGCGCAGGCGCTCGTTGAGCACAACGCCCGGAACGCCATCGTCGTAAACAAGTATGTCGTCGATTGTATAGTAGAAGCCGTTGAGGGCGTTGTTTACGTTTTCACCGTTGCTGAAATTGATGTTTATTCCCGGGCGGTCTACAAAGATTTCATCGTATGTGTCGGTGTCGTATTCCGAATGCCTGTTTATTCGCTTGCCTTCGGTGGTGGCGCCTTCGGTTATCTTGAGCAGGCGGCGGTACGGGCCCATGGTCTCGTAATAGTGGAAGCAGTTTATTGAAAGCCTCGACGGGATGTTGTAGGCGTAGCCCATTTCAATGTAATGTATCACGAGCTTGTCCCACGTAAGGCGCATGGGCAGCAGGTGGTAGGCAACGAACTGGTTTACGGCGTTGTCCTTGGCGGTCATGTCGGGATTCGTAGCCAAGGGGTAGGCGGCCTGGCAGCGTTCGGTTATGCGCGAGATTATTTCGTCGAAGTTCTGCACTATGCCGTTTACGACATTTGGCTCGGGCACGCCCCATTTGGTGTTGAAAATACTGTCGGTTTCCACAAATACGGTATATCCGTAATACCTGTGCTCTGGGTTTTTCAGGGTAAGGTTACCGTCGAGGTCGGGGCCCATTTCCTCGTGGTTTTCCTCGTATTCCTCGTCGCGGTACAGTTTGAGCGAGTCGTCCCAACCGGTGCGGCGCAGCAGCTCGTTGAATATCCTCAGGTTGTCGGCCGATTCGATGAGTGCGGGCACGGTGGCGCGCGACAGGCTCAGCACCTGGTTCACCCCGTGTATGTATCCGTTGTAAACCTCGATGTCGGGAAGTACAATGCGTGCCGAGTTGTTTATTATTGTAGCCAGGTTTCCGCCGTTTATCGTGTCGAAGTCCACGGTGATATACCTGTCGTCCATGTTGGTACGCTCGAGTGTGCCGACGTTGAAGTCGGTTGTCTGGTATGCGTTCAGGTCTTCACAGTCGATGATAGCGTTGCGCGCTATATAGTCGGCCACGGAGTCGGGAATCTGGGTTATGTCGTAGTCTGTGGTCTGGTAAACCGAATCCAGGTAATGCTGCACGGCATCGTTGGTGGGAGCGAACACCGTATAGTTGCCGCGTGCGGAAAGAAGTTGCGCTATTGTCGATTCGGAACGCTTGCTTAGTTTCACTCTCGACAGTATGTAAGCAAAATCAGTGAAGTTTTCGCTTTTCTCGAGATGCGACGTTATAGTCTCACCTTTGAAAGTGTATATGTCAGACTCGTCCACTTTGTCGGAACATGCCGTTAGAAATGCCGCAGTAAGCAAAACAATCATAAGGCTGCATTTCCCGAAAATAAAAGCAGGTGATTTCATGGTATTTAGTTTTAATAATTACATTTTTTAAATGCACGTTTTGCGTTATGCCCTTTGCTCTGTTCCTCTGATAACAAGGACTTAAACGCATTCTTCGCAAATATAATAAGTTTCCAATAAAAACCAAAAACTTTTGGATTATATTTATTATGTTAATTTTTGGCTAAGCCTGCAGGGCCGTTTGTCAGTAATGGCAAAGTCTTTATTTCATTCGGTTTTGCGCCTTTTTGCGGCTGCTGTATGAACTGCCGCAATGTTCGTGTGCGGCGCATGGAAACAGATATTCCGGGCACGAAAAGACATGCCAGGAAAAGGGGGTATTTTGAAGCAAAAAAATGAAAACTGATTTTCAGCGCTTAACCCCCACGTGGGAGCAAATAAAAAATATGTCCGACATATTTCGAAATAGGTCAGACATATTTTAAAATACAAGGCACATATTTTTCGCCCTCTGAAAACCCGTTCCGGAAATGCCCGGAAAAGGTAGACAATGGCGGACGCTGTATTAGCGCATGGTAAATGCGCTCCGAAATATGTAGGCACGGTGTTATTCCATGTGGTCGAACTCATGCTTCATCTTCATGAGTTCCTCGCGCACGGCCTTCAGGCGTTCCACAACCTCCGACGTGCGCTGCTCGCCCTGCTTGTTCTTGCGCAGGGCTTCACGGGCGGCGGCCAGTTTCATGCCGCGCACCTTGACAAGGTTGTATACAAGGCGCACTTCCTCGATGTCTTCTTTGCTGTATTGCCTTATGTTGCGCCCGCTCTTGCGGGGAGAAATCTGCGGGAACTGCTTTTCCCAGAAGCGAAGCAATGTCTCGCTTACGTTGAACATCTTCGCTACTTCACCTATGGAATAGTAAAGTTTAAGTTCCTTATTGGTTGCCAACGCCATTAGATTGATATTTTTGGGTGTGTACACTATTGCAAAGTTAGCGAAAAGGCTGTAACTTTGCAAACAAATACTAAAAAATCAAACTTTATGACAGCTAACGAGATAAGAGAATCATTCAAGCAATTCTTTGCCTCGAAAGGGCACACCATAGTGCCGTCCGCCCCCATGGTGATAAAGGACGACCCCACGCTTATGTTCACAAATGCCGGCATGAACCAATGGAAAGACATCATACTCGGCACACGCGACCCCGAACCGCGCCGCCGCGCCGATTCGCAAAAGTGCCTGCGCGTGAGCGGCAAGCACAACGACCTTGAAGAGGTGGGACACGATACCTACCACCACACCATGTTCGAAATGCTCGGCAACTGGAGCTTCGGCGACTATTTCAAGGAAGGCGCAATAGACTATGCGTGGGAGTATCTCGTGGATGTGCTGCACCTCGACCCGCGCGACCTGTACGTAACCGTGTTCGAAGGTTCGGAGGAAGAAGGCCTCGGACGCGACGACGAAGCAGCAAAGTATTGGGCAAAACACGTTCCGGCCGACCATATAATAAACGGCAACAAGCACGACAATTTCTGGGAAATGGGAGACACCGGGCCTTGCGGGCCGTGCTCGGAGATACATCTCGATTCGCGCACGCCCGAAGATAAGGCCAAAGTGCCGGGCCGCGAGCTTGTCAACAAGGACGACCCGCAGGTTATCGAGATATGGAACCTCGTGTTCATGCAGTTCAACCGCAAGGCCGACGGCTCGTTGGAAAAGCTGTCGATGAACGTTATCGATACTGGCATGGGATTTGAAAGGCTCGTGCGCGCACTGCAAGGCAAACACTCAAATTACGACACCGACATATTCCAGCCGATAATACGCAAGATAGGCGAACTGGCAGGCAAGACATACGGTAGCGATGAAAAGACCGACGTGGCAATGCGTGTAGTGGCCGACCACCTGCGCGCAATAGCTTTCTCAATAGCCGACGGGCAGATACCCGGCAACGCCAAGGCCGGATACGTGATACGCCGCATACTGCGACGTGCCGTTAGGTACGCATACACATTCCTCGGGCAAAAGGAAGCGTTTATTTACAAGCTCGTGCCGACGCTCGTGGACGAGATGGGAGGTTCGTATCCCGAACTCGAAGCGCAAAAAGTACTCATCGCCCGTGTGATACGCGAGGAAGAAGAAGCGTTCCTGCGCACATTGGCAACGGGCATAAACCTGCTCGATTCAATAATAGAGGAAACACGCAAGGAAGGCAAGACGCAAATCGACGGAGTAAAGGCCTTCACGCTTTTCGATACTTTCGGATTCCCGCTCGACCTTACGGAACTAATCTGCTCCGAGAACGGCTTGACCGTAGACGAGGAAGGGTTCGACCGGGAAATGCAGAAACAGAAAGAACGTGCCCGCAATGCTGCACAGGTAGAGACCGGCGACTGGATTATAGTGAACGAAGGCGAAGAACAGTTCGTGGGATGGGACTTTACCGAACACAAAAGCCGTATCCTGCGCTACCGCACCGTGCAGCAAAAGAAGCAGACTTATTATGAAATAGTACTCGACATAACGCCTTTCTATGCCGAAATGGGTGGACAGGTAGGCGACCGTGGTACGCTTGAAAGCGAATACGAAAAAATAGAGGTAATCGACACGAAAAGGGAAAACAATCTTCCCATACACATAACTAAAACTTTGCCCAAGCACCCGGAGGCAGAGTTTGCCGCAAAAGTGAACGTAGACATGAGACGCAGAAGCGAAGCTAACCATACTGCAACTCACTTGCTCGACGCTGCGCTGCGTGAAGTGCTCGGAAAACACGTGGAGCAGAAAGGCTCGCTCGTAACACCCGACTACATTCGCTTCGACTTCTCGCATTTCCAGAAAATGACGCCCGAGGAGATTCGCAAGGTAAACAAACTTGTCAACGAAAAGATACGCGAAAACATACCGCTCGAGGAATTCCGCGACACACCTATTGAGGAAGCAAAGAAACTCGGGGCGATAGCCCTTTTCGGTGAGAAATACGGTGACAAGGTGAGGGTTGTGAAGTTCGGCAACAGCGTGGAATTTTGCGGCGGCTGCCATGCAAAGGCCACTGGCAACATAGGCTTGTTCTACATCTATTCCGAGAGTTCCATAGCGGCG
>URSZ01000093.1 GCA_900550635.1 uncultured Prevotella sp.
TGGCTAGGAGCATGAACTGTTCGACGAGTTTGTTGGCGTCTTTTGCCACCTTTACGTATGTGGATATTGGGTGTCCCTTGTCGTCGATTTCAAAGCGCACCTCGGCGCGGTCGAAGCCTATCGAGCCGTCTGCAAAACGCTTTGCGCGCAGGATTTTGGCCAGGCGGTTGAGCGTTACAAGCTCTTCGGCGTATTCGCCCACAGGCTTGCCGTCGGGACTTTTTACCGGTTTGGGGTGGTTTCCCGGCAGAGCGAGGTCCTCGGGCGAGGCTTCGCCGTTTTGCTCCAATATGTCCTGCACTTCCTCGTATGTAAACCGGCGGTTGCTGCGTATCACGGTGTGCGCAAGGTGCCAGTCGTGAATTTCTCCCTTTTCGTTCATGCGGAAAATGGTACTGTACGCCAGTTTTTCCTCGTCGGGGCGCAAGGAGCAGATAAAGTTGCAGAGCCTTTCGGGCAGCATGGGGATAGTGCGGTCCACGAGGTAAACGCTCGTTGCCCGGCGGCAGGCTTCCTTGTCTATTATGTCGCCCTCGTGTACGTAGTGCGACACGTCGGCTATGTGGACGCCTATTTCCCAAAGGCCGCCTGCTGTGCGGCGAATGGAAAGCGCGTCGTCAAAGTCCTTGGCGTCGTGCGGGTCTATGGTAAAGGTTGTAACGTTTCGGAAATCTTCGCGGCGTGCTATCTCTTCGGGCGTTATGTCGGCCGAAAGTTTGTCGGCTGCGGCTTCTACGTTTTTCGGATAGCTGTAAGGCAGGTTGAACTCTGCGAGAATGGCGTGCATTTCCGTGTTGTTCTCGCCCGTGCGTCCGAGTATGTCGATTACTTTCCCTACGGGATTCTTTGCTCCGTCGGGCCATTCGATTATTTTCACCACGGCTTTGTCGCCGGTTACGCCTCCTTTCAGGTTTGCCTTGGGTATGAAAATGTCGTTTGAGTATATGCGGCCGGCAGTTTCGAGGAACGCGTAGTTTTTCTCGACGTGCAGGCGTCCCACAAACGTTTCGCGGGCGCGTTTGAGCACTTCGGTAACCTGTGCCTCGCGTGCGTGTTTCTTTCGCCGGGCCAGTATGGTGGCGCGCACTCGGTCGCCGTTCATTGCTCCTGCGCTGTTGCGTTCGGTTACGAGTATTGATTTGCCGCCGTCGTCGGGAACGACGCTGTTGTGCCCGTTGGGTTTGCGTACGAAGCGTCCTTCGATTACCTGGTTCTTCAGGCAGAGGCTGTAGAGGCCGTCTTTTACGGTTATCACGTCGGCGTCCACCATGTCTTCGAGTATGTCGCAGCATAGTACGCGTTGCGGGTGTGTGGAGCAGCCCAAGGCGGAGAATATGTCGCGTGTTGAGAATTTCTGCTCGCTGTTTTCGGTGAACAGTGTCTCGAGCTGGGCGGTCATTTCTTTTTGCGTCAGTCTTCGTGCTGCCCTTCTGGATGTTTTTTTCATGGTGTTTGCCTTTTAGTTGTTCGTTTACCGCAAAGTAACTAAAAAATCTCGTATTGGCGGGGTTTTGCGGGCATTATTCTGCCTTGCATGCGGCATAAATCCGGCTTTCCGGCCGGGCATTGCCGCTTTTTGTGCTGACGTGTAGGGCAAAAAAATTCCGCAGCGCAATGTTGCGCTGCGGAACATGAAAAAAGGTGTTTTGAAATTGGGTTCTTACTTAAGGTTCGGGTTGATTTCGCCCCACTTGTCGATTTCGGGGAGCACGCCCATTGCGATAACTTCGTCGCGCAGTGCGCAAAGGTGGCTGTAGCTCTTTTTGAGTTCTTCCATTTCTTCGGGTGTGCCTACTACTTCCTCGTATGCTGCGCCGTTCTTGGTTATTGTTACTTCCATGGCCATCATGATGTGGTCAATGCCTTTGAACGAAACGTAGCGTCCTGCGGGCCATGCGAATTCCTTGCCTCCCATTGCGGCGCGAATCATCTCGACGCTCACGTATGCCGGGCTTTGGAACGACGAGCGGCCGCGCAGTGCGATGATGTTGGCACCGCCCTTGATGACGCGCTGTTTGATTTCAGCCCATTTGTCGGCGGGCAGCTTGTCGGTGCCGATGAGGTCGGTGAGCGGTGTGCCTGCCACTTTGGCTGTCGAAGCGAATACGGCCATTTGTTCGCCGTGGCCGCCGTAGGTGCGGCAACCGGTTACGTCGCTCTGGTTTACGCCGAAGTGTTTTGCCAGCTCGCTCTGCAGGCGGATACTGTCGAGCGCTGCAAGGGTTGTTACCTGCGAGGGCTTCAGGCCGCTCCAGATGAGGGTTATAAGGCCGGTGATGTCGGCGGGGTTGAAGATTATCACAACGTGGCGCACGTCGGGGCAGTAAGCCTTGATGTCTTTGCCAAGTTGCTCTGCAACGCCTGCGTTGCCTTTGAGGAGGTCTTCGCGTGTCATGCCCTGTTTGCGGGGTGCGCCGCCCGAGGAGATGATGTATTTTGCGTCGGTGAATGCTTCCTTTACGTCGGTTGTGAAGGTGAAGTTAACGCCTTCGAAGCCGCAGTGGCGCATTTCTTCAACCACGCCCTCGAGGCCCGGTGCGTAAACGTCGTAGAGGCAGATGTTGGGGGTGAGGTGCATCATGGCTGCCGTTTGTGCCATGTTTGAGCCTATCATGCCGGCTGCGCCGACGATGGTAAGTTTTTCGTTTGTGATGAATTCCATATCGTTTTATGTTTTTATGATGATAATTTCCTTTGTTGTCCGGGCCTTGTGCGGCGTGTGCGCTGTGCGTTGTGTTTTATGTTTTTACGCTGTTTTGCCGTTGCCGGTCTTTTCCAATGCAAAAATAGTAATTTTCTGTGTTTGCAGGCTGTTTGCGGGCGGGGCGTTGGTTAAATATTATAAAATCATCCGCCCTTTTTGAAGGCCGGCGGTGCGGAGCGCGTATGTTTGACGTTTCGGCAATTATGCGCTGCCCGTTTGGACGCATTTTTAACACTCCCGGGAGAGGGAAAACAGACATTTCCGTAGGGCATGTCTTTGGCACTCGAAACCAGGCAAATGGACTGCCCGAAAATATGTCTGACATATTTTGAAATACATCGGACATATTTTAAAATTCAAGGCACATATTTTTTCTTTGCTCCGAGAGGGGGTTGAAAACGCTTCACGGGGAGTGGCGCATTCCGCACCCTCCCCGTGTTTAACGTTTGTAAAACAGTAGGCCCGCCTTTGCGGCCGCGGGTTACTTTGTTCCGCCCTTGCAGGTGTAGGTTTTCTTGTCCGGCCCGATACCTTTGAGTGTAAGGGATTTCCACTTGGAGGGCAGCACGGACTTCTGCTGCACTATCCCGGCGTCGGTAACCCTCAATCCTCCGAAACCGTAGAGCACGGCCTGGAGCAGCCCGCCTGCGCCGGTGCAGAAGTATGGGTTGTTTCCGCCGGCCGTTTCGGAAAGCACGCCGAACGGCGGGCGTTTGTGCGGTATGTAGCTGCGGCTGAAGTATTCGTATGCCTTTTCGCTGTCGCCCAGCTGTGCGTACAGTATGGCGAGTATGGCGTTGCCCATTGCGGGGCCGTTTTTGTCGATTTTCTGCGAGTAGTATTCAAGGTCCTGCCTTACGCGCTTGGGGTCGGTAACCACGCCGAGCGGGTAGGCAAGCAGGTTGGCGTCGGCCTGTTTGATTGCCTCGCCGTTGTATGTGGCGTTTTCCTTGATGGTGCCGTCGGGCATGTAGTGGAACTTGATGTTGTCGGACACTTCGCTCCACATCGGGTCGGGCTTCTCGCCCACGGCCCTGGCGGCGGCCACGGCGTCGCGCAGCACTACCTTGGCCGAGCCGTTGGTGAATGTGTTGTCGTTTATGTTGGCGGCATATTCGTTGGCGCCCACCACGTTGTTTATCGAATATGTGCCGTCGGGGTTCTTAACCGCGCGCGAAACCCAGAAGTCGGCTATCATCTTGAGCGTGGGGTAGCCTTCGCGGCGCAGCCATTCCTTGTCGCGCGTAACGCGGTAGTAATTCCAGAAGGCTATGCCCACGTCGGCGGTGATGTGGTGTTCGAACGTGCCGGTAAGGCACCATGTGGGTGTGGCCTCTTCGCCCGAGTCGTCGCACTCCCACGGGAACATGCAGCCCTTGAACCCGAACAGTGCGGCGCGCTGTACGGCCTTGGGCAGGCGGTCGCTCCGGTAGTCGACGCACGAGCGCGCCATTTGCTGGTTGAGCAGCAGCAGGGGCGGGTACATCCATATCTCGCAGTCCCAGAACACATGGCCGTTGTATCCCGTTACGGTCGACAGGCCCATGGGCGGAATGCTCAGCCGTGTGCCCTCGCCTGCAAAGGAGTAGAGGTTGTAGAGTGCCAGGCGCACGTCTTTCTGTGCCTCGGGGTCGCCCTCTATTATGATGTCGCTTTGCCAGAGGCGTTCCCATTCGGCCTTGTGCCCGTTTATTATATGGTCAATGCCCGACTGCAGGGCGAACACTGCCATGCGTTCGGCCTCGTCGCGCGGATTGCAGAAGTCGCGTGAGGAGCAGGCCGCACCAACGAGGGCAAAGCGGAACGCCTTGCCGCCTTCGAGCCGGGCTTCGAAGCCCATGCTTTGGTAGGAACTGACGATGAACGACGACTTAATCTGCGGCTTCTGCCCGTCGAACATGAAAGTCGAGCAGGTGGCGAGGTCCTGCATGAGCGTGCGGCTTTGCGCGCACGAGGTGTAGACGGGCATTTCGTGTGCGCCGTCGCGAAACACGCGGTACACGGCCGACGTGTTCTTGAGTTCCTCGGGAAACACCGTGCTGTTGGTCACTTCGAGGCGCACGTCCTGTTTCGGCGTCACCACTACCTCCACCATGCCCATGTAGGGAAGGTTGCGCAGCGCGCGGATGTAGTATTTAATCGAGGCCTTGGATGTCTCGACGGAGGTTTCGAGGTAGGCCTCCTTCATGTTCAGCACCTGGCGCCAAGCCGACGTGTTGCCGTCCGATATGGTCTCGCCGTCAATGCGCAGGTTCATGTTGGTGAACACGGGGCCGCGCACAATGCGGCTCACGCCCTCGGGGCTTTCCTTGTCGTAAACACCGTTGAGCACGATGTCGGATATTTGGAAAAGTCCGGCCCCGCTCACGAGCCCTATGCGGCCGTTGGCCAGCGTAACGCCGTTGTAGTTGTCTTTCGATTGGGCGCTGATTGTCCAGCCGTCGCCCTGTGCAAGGGCCGCTGTCGCGCCGAGCTGCAGGAAGATAAGCAGCGTAAGGATTATTTTGTTCATGAATGCAATGTTTTGTTGTGTCCCACAAAGTTATGCAAAATGCGCGGCATATCCCGCGTGCGCCGCGTACAATATTGCCTGCGTCGCAATACGGACATCGTGAGACGCAAAACCGGGGCCGGAAAACGGGCATTTTCGGTGCGGAAAATTGAAAACTGGTTTTCAGTATGTAAACCCCACGTCGGAGCAAATAAAAAATATGTCTGACATATTTCGAAATATGTCAGACATATTTTAAAATACAAGGCACATATTTTTTGCCCCCCGGAAACCCGTTCCGGCTGGTGCCGGAGACCAATGGCCCTTCGGGCACAAAACCGTTTGCCTGCTCGCCCCGAAAATGCAGACAAAAAAGCCGCGCAGCGTGGCGCGGCCGTATGTGGAATGTGAAACGGGGAATCAGAGCAGCCGTTTGCTCAGGTAGCGCACGGGATACCAGGTGGACAGGTGTCCGGCCACGAGCACGGTTACGAATATCACGGCTATGTCCCACGCATGTACGCTCACGGGGTAGGCGTCGACTATGAAGCTTCCGGCTTCGTCGCCCATCTTGAGCAGG
This sequence comes from uncultured Prevotella sp., assembly GCA_900550635.1. GTDB lineage: Bacteria > Bacteroidota > Bacteroidia > Bacteroidales > Bacteroidaceae > UBA6398. The sequence continues at coordinate 5,776 of URSZ01000093.1, forward strand.
CCGAAGTGTTGTTGCGCCAGGCAGAGCAACAGGCCGAGCACCGTGCCTGCTACCACGCCTATGAACGAGATGAGCCGCCCCTCGAACGAGAATATGCGCACGATGGTGCGGTCGTCTGCGCCGAGGTTGCGGAGCGTGGCCATGTCGTCGCGCTTGTCGATAATGAGCATCGACAGCGAACCTATTATGTTGAAGCAGGCTATTACGAGTATGAACGTCAGGAAGATGTAGGCCACGAGCTTTTCTACGCGCATAATGCGGAACACGTCTTCCTGCTGCTCGTAGCGGTTCAGCACTTTCAGTTTCGTTCCTGCCAGTTTGCCCAACTCCTCCTGTACCGAAGCAATGTCGGCCCCGTCTTTCAGTTTCAGTTCGAGCGAGGAGATACAGCCCTGCTGCTCGAAAATGCGGCGGGTGAAATCTATCGAAGCAAGGATGTATTCGCCGTCGTATTTTTTCTGGTTCACCGAGAACACCACCCCGGGCGAGTGCAGCTCGTCGCGGTTGAAGCTTTCCATGGGGTTGACCATGCTGATACGCTCGCCGCGCCGCGGGGCGTAAACTTCGAGCGGGTATTCGTAGCGCACGCCTAATCCCAGTTGCGCCGCCAGTTGCAGCCCCGGCGTGCCGTAGTAAAGCACGTCGGCCTTGAGGGCGAAGTCGCCGTCGCCGTAAAGTATCTTCGACAGGTCGCTCGTGCGGCTGTAGTTGTCGTCCACGCCTTTTATCCTTACCACGCTCTGGCGGTTGCCGTACCTTACGAGGGCTTGCCCCTCGAGGCATTCCGTTGCGGCGGCCACGTCCTTGTAGCTGCGTATTGCGGTTACTGCCGGGTCGTCGGCTGCAATCACCTTGCCTTGCGCGGGAACTACCTTCAGCTCCGGGTCGAACGACGTGAAGAGCGAGGCAACGAGTTCCTGGAAACCGTTGAACACGGAAAGGGTGCACACAAGCGCCATGGTGGTTACGGCAACGCCCACTACGGCTATGCGCGAGATGATGTTTATGGCGTGGTGCCTTTTGTAGGAAAAAAGGTATCGGCGGGCGATGAAAAAGGGTAAGTTCACGGCTTACGCAGGTTTATTTCTTGAGCAGTTCGTCGATGTGCGCTATGTAGTCGAGCGAATCGTCGATGAAGAATTTGAGTTCGGGTATAATGCGCAGCTGGTACCTCACGTTCTTTCCCAGCTCGAAGCGGATGGCCTTGACGTTGGCGTTGATGTTGGCGAGCAGCTCTTCGGCTTTCTCCGAGGGGAATATGCTGAGGTACGCCTTGCAAATGCTCAGGTCGGGACTTATGCGGCATTTGCTTACCGACACAATCACGCCGCGCGTTGCGCGCGTTTGTTTTTCGAATATGGTGCTCAGCTCCTTTTGCAGCAGCCGGGCTATCTTGTTTTGTCGTGTGGTTTCCATAGGGATGTTTCTTTGTTGCGGGCAAAATTACGCAAAAAACGCGACTTCGCCGTTATTTGTCTTTCAGATGAATGAGCGTTATGCCGTCGCGCATGGGTATGATTACCTTTTCGCATTCCGTGTCGGCGGCCACGAGGTCGTTGAAGGCGCGTATGCCGAGCGTTTGTGAGTCGCGGTCGTAGGCATGGTCGACGACGTGGCCGTCCCAGAGCGTGTTGTCGGCCAGGATATAGCCGCCGGGGCTGAGGTAACGCTTGCACAGCCGGTAGTATTCGGGATACTGCCGCTTGTCGCCGTCGATGAAAGCCAGGTCGAAGCGCAGGCCCGTGCCGTCGGCCACGGGCGGAAGAACTTCGAGCACATTGCCTATGGTGTAGGTTATCCTGTGGCCTTCGCGCGAGTTTTCTATCCACCCGCGTGCGAAATCCTCGAGCTCGTCGTTCACGTCGTAGGTGTATATGTGCCCGTCGCCGTCCAGGCCGTAGGACATGGCTATTGCCGAGTAGCCCGTAAAGGTGCCTATCTCGAGTATGTTGCGCGGGCGGAGCATTCTTACGAGCATTCTGAGCAGTACGCCTTCCACGTGTCCCGACACCATGTGCGGGCGCACGAGGTGTATGTTCGTAGCGCGGTAAAGCCGGTACAGGTATTCGTCCTCCGGGTCGATGTGTCGGCTTATGTAGGTTTCCAGGTCCATGTATCCATTCATGTTGCGGATGTGGCGGGGTTTATTTCTGTTTTGCCGCGTGTGCCCCGGCTATTGCCTCGAGCGCAAGGCGGTACGAGTCGAGCCCGAAGCCGCATATCACGCCCGTGCAGGCGGGTGAAATCATCGACTTGCGGCGGAATTCCTCGCGTTTGTGCACATTGGATATGTGTACTTCCACAACCGGCGCGGGAACTGCGCGTATCGCGTCGTGCAGTGCTATGCTGGTGTGCGTGTATGCCCCGGCGTTGAGTATTATGCCGTCGGCTGTGAAGCCGGTGGAGTGTATGCGGTCGATGAGTTTGCCTTCCTCGTTGCTCTGGTAGTAGTTTATCGTTACGTCGGGGTATTTTTGGCGCAGTGCGGCGAGGTATGTGTCGAAGCCTTCGCTGCCGTAAATGCCGGGTTCGCGCACGCCGAGCAGGTTTAGGTTCGGGCCGTTGATGATTTCTATTTCCATAGTCTGATATTATTTCGTAATTTAGCCTTGCACACAAAAGTAGTTATTTTTGATGAACTCTGACGAAAAACACGGCGCCGAACTTATGGCGGGTTACCTCAGGTTCCTGCGCTTAGAGAAGAATTTCACGGCCAACACCGTCGACGCTTACCGCAAGGACGTGGAAAAGCTGCTTGTTTACTTTGGCAGCGAGGGCATAGTGCCCGAAAAGGCCACGCTGGAGCAGCTGGAGACGTTTGCCGCCGGGTTGCACGACATCGGCGTGGGCGCGAGGTCGCAGGCCAGGATACTGTCGGGCGTGAGGTCGTTCTACAACTATCTGCTGCTCGACGGGGCGATAGACACGTCGCCTGCCGAACTGCTGCCTTCGCCGAAACTCGGGGTCTACCTGCCCGAAGTGCTCACCGTGGGCGAGATTGACAGTATAATATCCTCGGTTGACCTGTCGCAGCAGGAGGGGCAGCGCGACCGCACCATAATCGAGGTGCTTTACTCGTGCGGTTTGCGGGTGAGCGAGCTTTGCAACCTGTGCATGTCGGACGTGTTCAAGGAAGAGGGCTTCATACGTGTGTTCGGCAAGGGGCGCAAGGAACGCCTCGTGCCAATTTCGGGGCGGGCGCTCCACGAACTGGACTTGTGGTACGCCTGCCGCTGCCACATCGAGCCAAAGCCCGGCAACGAGGACTATGTGTTCCTTAGTTTCAGGCGGCGGAGCAGGCTGTCGCGCATTACGGTGTTCCACATCGTTAAGGTGCTGGCCGGGCAGGCAGGCATTGAAAAGGAGATAAGCCCGCACACGTTCCGCCACTCGTTTGCCACGCACCTGCTCGAGGGCGGGGCGAACCTGAGGGCCATACAGGAAATGCTCGGACACGAGAGTATTTCGACCACCGAGATTTACACTCACATCGACAGCCAGCGCCTGCGCGAGGAGATACTCTTGCACCACCCGCGCAACATTATCCGCACATCCGATGACGGACAGTAATACTCCTGCCGCGCTTGCAACAGACGCAGCGGCGGGAGCGTTTTCATCGCAGTTGCAGGGGTGCGGTTAACCGCGCCCCTGTTTTTTCTCTGCCTTTGACATTGCCGTTTCCGTTGTTTGTGTCGTTGCCGTCGTTACGGATGTTCCGGGGTTGTGGTTGGAACACGATTTATCACGCCCAAATCGTTGGAAAACCCGTCCGCAAAAACGGGCGTTTTCGGTGCGGAAAATTGAAAACTGGTTTTCAGTGTGTTT
>URSZ01000094.1 GCA_900550635.1 uncultured Prevotella sp.
CGGTAATCTCTTTCTTGGGCGCGTGGCCAACTTGTGCTATTATGCAGTCGGCATGCCGCTTGAGCGCTTCGAGCACGGCGGGGCTGCTGTCTACGTGGGCATAATATTCTTCCAATCCGAGCATTACGTATTTGCGTTCCCATAGGTCGCCGTTCTCGCTGCCGGGTTGTTTGTCAGCAGGCGTACAGCTGATACTGCCGTTTGCGTCCTGTGTGGTGAGCAGGTCGGCCACTGTCTTGTCGAGAATGGACTTCAGTTCCGCGTCGTGCGTGTAGCGGTAGAACATGCAGCCGGAGCGCACGGCCTTGCCCCACATCTCGCCCAAGGCGAACTGCGGCGCAGCGTGTGTGCGGAAAAAGTTCACGAACTCGTGGTAGGGCAACTTGCCCTTGTTCCAGTTGTTTATCGACTTCTGAATGTATTCTTCCAAATAGCCCGACATCTGTATCGCTCCGGCAGGAAGGGGACGTATTTCGTCGTTTATGCGCATGCGTTCAACGGCGGCCGATGTTGTTGCCGCGCACAACGCACAAAAAAGGAGCGCTGCTTTTAGTAACATGTCTGACAATTTTGTTTTCATAACGGTTTTGAGGTTAGCGGTTACGGTTGTTTTGCGTGCCTTGTGTGTCGCCGGCATTGCCGTTTCGGGACAATGCAAGCCGAAGCACCGCACAATTCTCGGCATAATGCACGTACATGCTGTAAAAATAGGACTTTTTCGATTTTAAATTGTTATATTTGCTCATTATTCAAATTTATACTCATGAAAACAAAATATTTTTATTCCACTTTGCTATGCTGTGCGGCTTTTGCAGCAACTGCGGCTGCCAATGCCGCAAACGGGACAACCGAAGACCGGCTTGCCGCGTCGTTGCTCAAAAGCAAGACACCGTGCGTCGTAAACATTAAATTCGGCGGGCATGTAGGACAGGACATAAACGATTGTTTTACCTGTCGCGTGCTCGGCGAGAATACCGAAGAACTGGTTGAACCGTTCCGGCATAAGAAAGAAAAAAACCAGTGGCAGACTGAGTTCTGGGGCAAATGGATGCTCGGAGCGGTAGATATGTACCGCTACACGCACAGCCGGGAACTGTACGACAAGATGAAGGCTTCGGTAGACGAAATAATAGCCACGCAGCAGCCCGACGGCTACATAGGCAATTATGCACCGGAGCACCGGCTAAAGGAATGGGACGTGTGGGGACGCAAGTACGTTGTGCGGGGCCTGCTTGCCTGGTATGACATATCCGGTGATAAGGACGCGTTGAAAGCAGCGCGCAAGGAAACAGACTGCCTTATCGAAGAATTGAAGGAAAAGAACAAGAAAATTGTCGAAACGGGAAACTACCGCGGCATGGCGAGCGCTTCGATACTCAATGCCGTAGTAAAACTTTACAAGGCTACGGATGACGAGAAGTACCTCGACTATGCCAAGCAGATAGTGGACGATATAGAATCGCCGCAAGGACCACAGCTCATCAGGAAGGCACTTGCGGGCAATCCTGTGGCAGAACGTTTCCCTTATCCTGCGTCATGGTACAGCTATGAAAACGGGCATAAGGCCTATGAAATGATGTCGTGCTACGAAGGTTTGCTCGACCTTTATAAGATAACAGGCGATGAGAACCTGTTCAAGGCCGCTAAAATGGCGGTAGACAACATTGTCGACACCGAGATAAACATAGCCGGTTCGGGAAGCGCGCACGAGTGCTGGTATGGCGGCAAAGCGTTGCAAACACGCCCCACGTTCCACACCATGGAGACTTGCGTAACCACCACGTGGCTGCAAATTCTAAACCGTTTGCGGGCAATGACAGGCGAAAGCCGTTATTCCGACCTTATGGAGCAGACGATATATAACGCATTGGCGGCTTCGCTCAAAAGCGACGCTTCGCGCATAGCCAAATACATGCCGCTTGAAGGCGTGCACACTCCCGGAGAACAGCAGTGCGGCATGACAACCAACTGCTGCAATGCAAACGGCCCTCGCGGCTTTGCGCTCGTATCGCAAACGGCTTATACGGTTAAGCCTTCGGAGATAACGGCCAACTTTTATGTTCCGTCGACCGCTACCATAAACATAGGCAACAAAAAGTGCGTCACCCTCGAACAGACTGGCGACTATCCCAAGGACGACGTCGTGGAAATAAAGGTCACGTCCGAGAAAGCTGAGGACTTTGCGCTCAAGTTGCGCATTCCTTCGTGGAGCAACGCCACAGCCGTTTCAGTGAACGGTACGGCGGTAGACGGTGTAAGGCCCGGCACGTTCCTCGCAATAAACCGTACATGGAAAAGCGGTGACGTGGTAAGCATACGGTTCGACATGAACCCGCGCGCGGTGCAGCAGGACAACTGCGAAGCCCTGATGTGGGGACCCGTGGTGCTGGCCCGCGACAGCCGCTTCAACGACGGCTTCGTGGATGAGGCCGTAACAGTAAGCCGCAAAGACGGCCGCGTGGAACTCAAACCGGCAGAAGCTCCGGAATGGGCGTGGATATGCTTCAAAGCGCCCATGGTGGTCGGACTCGACGAGATAGACCACGGCAAACCGCGCGACGTACTTTTCTGCGATTTCGGTTCGGCCGGAAACACGTGGAATCCGAAGGAACGTTACCGCGTATGGCTGCCAAAAGCCCTCGATGTCCATAAAAAGCAGTAACAAGAAACGCACATTGCGGACAGCATGCGGTTCGGTGAATGACGGTCACGTTACTTGAACGCCGGTCCGCAACATAAAAACAGACATGTAGGACATGAAAAGAACAGTGCTTCAAATGTCTGTTTTCAGTCGCTGAAAATTCGTGTTGATTATCAAACGGTTATATATCCTCTCTGAGAAAAGAAAAAATACAAGGCACATATTTTAAAATATGTGCCTTGTATTTTAAAATATGTCAGACATATTTTTGCCCGTTTTCCAAGTTGCTTAAAATTTTTTCCTCGCCACGTCTGGAATTTCACACCCCGCATTCGCGTGCAACGGCGTTCGTAAGTTTTACGAACTCTGATACCGACAACTGCTCCGGGCGTTTTGTGAATTCTTGTCTCGAAAGGAAAGCCGTGTGGTCGGTGTCATGGCCGTTGGCACGGTCCAACTCCGCAAGAAGCGGTTTCAGCGTGACGCGAAGCATTTTCCGCCGATAATTGAACGTTCCTTTTACTACGCGGCGGAACAGGCGCTCGTCGCAGCCAAGGTCGGTGGTCGCGTTGCGTGTCATCCTTATTACGGCGCTCCTTACTTTGGGCGGCGGGTTGAACACGCCCGGTTCGACGGTGAACAGGTATTCCACGTCGTACCATGCCTGCAGTAGCACGCTCAATATGCCGTAGTCCTTGTTGCCGGGCGGTGATGCCAGGCGCAAGGCCACTTCGCGCTGAATCATACCCGTACACATTGGAACGTAATCCTTGTACTCGAGCATGTGGAAGAAAATCTGGCTGCTTATGTTGTACGGGTAATTCCCGGTAAGCACAAAAGGTTTTCCGCCGAAAATCCTGTCGAGAGGCATTTTCAGGAAGTCTCCTTCAATAAGGTTGTCGCCCAGCGAAGGATAGGCCGCCCGCAGGTACGACACGCTTTCCGCGTCGAGCTCAACGAGTTTTAGTTCGCGCCCGCGGTCCATGAGCTTCTGCGATAGCACACCCATTCCCGGGCCTACTTCGAGCAGCGGCAGCCCCGGCAGCGAGTCTACCGTAGCGGCTATGCGTTCAACTGTAGGTATGTCGGTAAGGAAATGCTGGCCCAACGATTTTTTTGGGCGCACACGTCGCATAATTCGAGCCATTTGGGTTGTTTTTTTATTTAAGTTCCAATAAATACGGCATTCACGGCGCAAAAAATGCACTGTCGCATTTTGTCCTGCGCTTGTTTTTGCTACTTTTGTATGTACAAAAGTATAAAAACCGGTTAAAATACGACATTGAAAAGAACAATAAGCACGATATTACGCATTTTCCTCCCTTTCCTGCTTGGTGCGGGCATACTTTATTGGATGTACCGCGGCAGTTCGTGGAGCGACATTAGCGACATGCTTTTCAACCGCATGGAATGGAGCTGGATGGCAGTTTCCTTGTTATTCGGGATACTGCCGCAGATACTCCGCGGCTGGCGCTGGAGGATAGCCCTTGAACCTGCGGGCGAGAAGCCGCGCAGGAGCACATGCGCATGGGCCATTTTCGTGTCATACGCCGCGAGTCTCGTTATTCCGCGTGTGGGAGAGATAACGCGGTGCGGCACGCTCAAGCGCTACGAAGGCACTTCGTTTGCCAAGTCGCTCGGCACAGTGGTAACGGAACGCATAGTCGACGCGCTGTTCATGCTGATAGTGACATTGCTCACGCTCGTAACCCAGCGGCGCATATTTGCAACGTTCTTCGACCGCACGGGCACCAACTTCGAGAGCCTGTTTTCAAAGTTCACCGTAACCGAAAGCGTGGTAACAGTTCTCTGCGTTGCCGCAACGGTGGCTTTCGTCGTTATGCTGGTAAAGAAACTTAAAGTGTTCGGTTTCGTGCGCTCCACGTTCCACGACCTGTGGGAAGGAATAATATCCATGAGGCGCATGAAGAGTTTTCCGCTTTACCTGCTTTACAGCTTTGCCATTTGGTTTTGTTATTACCTCCATTTCTCGTTCACTCTGTTGTGCTTCGACTTTACGGAAAGCCTTGGAGCGAGTGAGGCGCTGGTGATATTCTGTGCCGGCTCGTATGCCGTGCTCATTCCAACGCCCAACGGTGCCGGCCCGTGGCACTTTGCGGTAAAGACAATGCTGATACTTTACGGAGTGGCAGCCGACGACGCGATACTCTTCGCCTTAGTGGTGCACGCAATGCAGACAGGGCTTATCATCGTGCTTGGAATGGTTGGTCTTACCGCGTTACAGTTTACGAAAAGGCAGACAGGCAAAATCTCCGCGCAGATGCAAGGTGCGTAAAGGCACGGGGAGGCGCATATAACTGAAAGGAAAACCTAAAAAACAAAAATATCATGAGCGAAATTCAGAATCTGGAACCCAAAAACCTTTGGCGTAACTTTTACGCCCTGACACAAGTGCCCCGTCCCTCGGGACACCTTGACAAGGTAAGGAACTTTTTGCTTAACTGGGCAAAAGAACATTCTATCGAAGCACATACCGACAACGCCGGCAATGTAATAATGCGCAAGGCCGCCACACCCGGCTACGAAAAACTGCAAATGGTAACCATGCAGGCACACATGGACATGGTGCCGCAGAAAGTAAAGGAGAGTAATCACGATTTCGAGAACGACCCGATAGAAACTTATATCGACGGCGACTGGGTAAAGGCCAAAGGCACTACTCTCGGCTCCGACGACGGAATAGGCGTGGCTACGGTTATGGCTGTAATGGAAGACGATACCCTGAAGCACGGCCCGCTCGAAGCTCTGCTTACAGTGGACGAGGAAACCTGCATGTACGGCGTTAACAACCTGCAGGCCGATACCTTGCAGGGGCGCATTCTCCTTAACTTCGACGACGAAACCGAAGGGCAGGTGATAATAGGAAGCGCCGGCGGGGTAAACGTTACCGCCGAACTGGAATACAAGGAAGTGCCTACGTTCCGCGAGGACGTTGCAATAAAAGTGGAACTTTCCGGATTGAAAGGCGGGCACTCCGGATTGGAGATAAACGAGGGCCGCGCAAATGCCAACAAACTGCTGGCGCGCTTTGTGCGCGAAGCGATAGCGAACTTCGGGGCGCGCTTGGCCGAATGGCACGGCGGAAACATGCGTAACGCCATTCCGCGCGACGCCGAAGCGGTGCTCACAGCTCCCAAAGAAGACATCGAAGAACTGAAAAAGGCTGTACCGTTGTGGGAGGACATCTTCAAACAGGAGTACGGCGACATAGAGAAGGACCTGTCGTTCAAGGCCGAAGACACCGCCTTGCCCGCAACAGAGATACCCGAAGAAATACAGGATAACATCGTCGGGGCGGTAATGGCGTGCCACGACGGCGTGCTGCGCTACATACCTTCGATACCCGAAATAGTTGAAACGTCGTCGAATCTTGCCATAATAAACATAGGCGGCGGCAAGGCCGAAGCCCGTATGCTCGTGCGCTCGGCCAGCGACAGCATGCGCCGCTATTGTGCCGACACCGTGGGGAGCGCATTTGCCATGGCAGGCATGAAGATAACGCACGACGGCGATTATCCAGCATGGGAGCCCAACCCAGAATCGCCTATCGTAAAGACTATGGTGAAAGTCTACAAGGAACTCTTTGGAGAGGACGAGAAAGTGCGTGTAATCCACGCCGGGCTCGAGTGCGGCGTCATCGGAGCGGTATATCCCGACATGGACATGGTGAGCTTCGGCCCAACGCTGCGTTCGCCCCATACGCCCAACGAACGTTGCAACATCCCGTCGGTTGCCAAATACTACAAGTTCGTTACCGCATTGCTCGAGAATATTCCTGAAAAGAAGTAAGCCGCAAAGCAATCATACTGATACGCCCGCACGCAGGCCCGTAAAGGTGAAAGCGCGCGGGCGTTCCGTTTACGGCCGGCATGGACGGACAGAAAAACATTTGCGAAGGCGGAGCCATGCAAAAACCTTGCCGGAAAAAATGCACGGAAAGCCGTTTTACATACCGACGCGGACATCTGCGGACAGCCCGCAGGCATGCCCCGAAACCCCCATGGGAAGCGGCAAAAAATACGTGCCTTGAATTTTGAAATACAAGGCACATATTTTAAAATATCTCAGACCTATTTTTTCTTTGCTCCTATCTCCGCTTTCGGGCGTGCCTTGCGGGGGTGAAAAAACGGGGAAAGTGGATTTTATGTATTTTTAACCTTAGGCAAAGCAAGCCTGCCGCTCTTTTTGAGTTTATTTGTATAGAAATGCAACGCAACATAAAGTTATACGATATGAAGAACATGGCATTGACGCTGGCGTTCGCACTTGCGTGCGGCACAGCATACGGCCAAAGCTACGCGACAATGTGGAAAACGTTCGACAAGTCTATTGAGAAGGACCTGCCCAAAACCGCGCTCCAACATTCGCAGGCCATATATGCGAAAGCCTCGGCCGAAAACAACACGGGCCAGATGTTGAAGGCAGCATTGGTAACGCTACAATTGAACGGAACTATATCGCCCGACAGCGGCGACGTGTATCTGGCCCGTTTCGACAGTATGGCAAAGCGCGAGGAGCGCCCCGTGGTGAAGGCCATGATGAACCTTGCGCTGGCGCGCCTGCACGCCGACCGGCAACGGTATGACGACCCCGCCGAGGGCGACATGGCGCTGGCCTGCTATGCTGCGGCTACGGCCGACCTCAGTATATTCGAGGGACACAAGACATCGGAGTTCATACCAGCAACGATAATAAAAAACGACAGCCGTTACTTCGGGCATGACCTGCTGGCGTTCGTGTGCCGCGAGGCCGTTCCCGGGCTTGCCAATGTGAATTACTCATCGACCGACGCCGACAGCGTGGCTGCCATGCGTCGCAATTTGTCACATCGCTTCATCGAACACTACCGCTCTGCCGGCAACGGCAACGCCGTGGTACTCGCCACGGTGGACTCGCTGGAACGCGAGGGCGCACTGTTCATAACACACGAGGGGCAAACCGACAGCAGCAGTTATAAGGTGGCACGGCAACTCATCGAACAGTACGACGGGAACACGTGCGCCGTGGAAGCATATATATATGCGTGCCAATGGCTGAGGAACAAAACGAAAGGCCGCAAGGAATGCCTCGAACTGGCACGCCTCGGGGCAAAGAAGTACGCCTCGAGCTCGCGTTCGTACACGCTGCGCAACATTGAACTTGACATAACACGCCCACGCTGCACCGCAAACATGCCAGACCGCCTGCCCTACGAAGGAAAAAGCGTAAACGTTAAGATTAGCGGCGTGAACGTGCAAAAAGCACGCCTTGCATTTTATCGCCTGCCCTACAATGCAAGGACACTGCCCTTCCCAAACAACGACTACAAGAAACTGAGGAAGAAAGTTTCCAAACCGGAGTTTATCATAACAAAGACACTAAACCGCAAGAACGAATACGACGAAATAAGGGATTCGGCAACGGTTGTGTTCAACAAAAAAGGCCTTTTCCTGCTTGAACTTACAACCGACAAGAAAACCTCGCCCGATTTTTGTATCGTACACGTAAGCAACTTGAAAACTATCAGCCTTTCCATGCCTAGTAAGAACAACCGTTTCGTGGTTGTGGACGCAAGGAACGGCTACCCCGTGCCGGGCGCAAAAATAGGGGAATACCGGTACATAAAAGACAAGAATAAACTTGTTGCCACATACACTGCCAACGACAAAGGCGAGGTAGTGGTTGCCAACCTTGAAGGCTGGAGCGAGAGGTCGTTCTATCCGTACACCGCCGACGACGTATACGCGGCAAGGGCTGAATACCAGGCTCCGATAGACTACAAAGCCAACAGCCCGGCTGCAAGACAGGAAGCCCGCCTTTACACCGACCGCGCTATATACCGCCCCGGGCAGGAAGTACACGTGGGCGGCATTGTGTACAACCGCGAGGGCGATTCGTTCAACACGCTCTACGACCAAAAGATTACGCTCAAACTGCTCGACGCCAACGCCAAAGAAATAGCAACAAAGGAAGTTACAAGCGACGAGTTCGGTGCGTTCGGGGCGGACTTCAGTCTGCCGCAGTCGTGTTTGCCCGGAAGGTTCCGCATATCGGCCAAAGGTTTTGCCGATACCGGATTTAGTGTGGAGGAATACAAACGTCCCACGTTTGAGGTGGAGGTTTCTAATCCGGATGTGGCCTATAAAATTGGCGACACCATAAGCGCTAAAGGCACGGCCCTTACATACACGGGTATAGGCGTGGCCGGAGCAAGGGTTACATACGAGGTGAATTGCAACATGCGCCCGTGGATAGTGTCGCGAAATGCCGCTAACGCAATTTTCCGCGACACGACAACCACTGACGACAAGGGAAACTTTACTATACGAATTCCGCTCACGCCTGCGGAACAAAACGGCCCGGTATTCCGCAACATTGCGCGCTACTTCACGACCAACGTAACCGTTACCTCGCCCGACGGCGAGAGTCAAAACGCAACATCGCGCATTACCGTGGGGAAAGAACCTGCCGTGCTGGCCTGCGACTTACCCGGACTTGTTCAAAAGAGCAATGTGCCGCGCGTGACGTTCTCGCTCGACAATGCTTCGGGCACGCCACTCGACGGCAAAGGAGAATACATTATATATAAAGGCAAGGAAAAGGTGGCTGCCTCAGAGTTCGAGGCGAACAAAGCTGTAGAAATTCCCGCGCTCAGGCAACTGCCCTCGGGCAAATACCTCATCGAGGCGGAAGTGCCCGAAGTAACCGATTCCGCAAGCACCCTGCGCTTCAATTTCATGCTTTTCGCACTTGACGACAAGCGTCCCGCCGACAGCACGGAGATTTGGACTTATGCCACGTCGGACGTACTCCCGCGCGACAGCGACGTAACGGTGCAGATAGGCACTTCAATGCACGACGTGGTTGGCTTCTACGACGTTATTGGCAACGGAAAGCTCCTCGAAAGCAGGCAAATTCCCAT
>URSZ01000095.1 GCA_900550635.1 uncultured Prevotella sp.
GGCGAGGTTTGATGGGTGGTAAAACTACTTTTTCCATCATTTGGCCGATTACACCGTCGGACAGTATCATTACCGGATTGCGGTATTTGAAAGCTATCTCGAATGAAAGGTCTACGAAGTCTGCCATTTCCTGCACAGAAGCCGGTGCTAGAACAACTACATTGTAATCGCCGTTACCCCCTCCGCGTGTAGCTTGGTTATAATCGCTTTGGCTGGGTTGTATTGTTCCAAGCCCGGGACCGCCACGTTGTACGTTTACTATCAATCCGGGTATTTCGGCTCCGGCCATATAGCTTATTCCTTCCTGCATAAGTGCCACACCTGGACTTGAAGAAGAGGTCAAGGCTCTTTTCCCTGTGCCTCCGGCTCCGTATAGCATGTTGATGGAAGCTACCTCGCTCTCAGCCTGGAGCACTACCATTCCGGTCGTTTCCCAAGGTTTCAGGTCGGCCAATGTTTCCAGCACTTCCGATTGCGGCGTTATAGGGTAACCGAAGAAAGCATCGGCACCGCACCTTATCGCGGCATGTGCTATGGCTTCGTTTCCTTTTAATAATACTACTTTTGAATCATCCATGTTTAAACCTCCTCTTTTTTTCGGTAGACAGATATGCAACTGTCGGGGCATACTATAGCACATGAGGCGCAACCTGTACATTTTTCTTCGTCAACGACGTGTATGTATGGGTAGCCTCTGTGGTTTACTTTTTTAGGAGCTAATTCCAGAATTTTCATCGGGCAGGCAACTACACAAAGGCCGCAACCTTTGCACATGTTGGTGTCTATGACAATAGCTCCTTTCATTTTACTCATTTTGCTACTGATTTATTGATTATACATATCTTTGTTGTAAAATTCCAGAATGTCGACAAGCATGTCTTTTGCTTCACCGGCAGGGCTGGCGGGATTAATATCCAAAGCCTCGAGGTAATTATTTATAGCCATTTGCCAATTCCCGGATTTACGGTAGGCATTGCCTAATAGATAATATAGCTTGTCGTTACTCGGATTCTCTTTTATGAGTCCTTCCAGCTGCTCTATGGCTGTATCGATTTTATTTTGTTCGATGTCTTTTTGTATCTTGTCAAAATCTATCATAGTTGGATTCCGAGTTTTTTCGAGAACAAAATTACATCTTATGGGTGTTTATTTAAATTCGAGAGAATTTTTAACAGTAAGTTTGCTTAATATTTACAAACATTAGTATATCAAATAAGTACAAACCTCTGTAAATAAAATTGTTGATATATACATTATATTTGTTCTATTTGCAACTATATTTATTAGCATGTTTTAACAAAACGCGTATGTTTTGCACGTCGTAAATGTAATTTGTGCAAACGGGTTTTGTGTTCGTATATATCTTAACAACTTCAATGCTTATGGGAGGTACAAATTGTTCTAAGGACAAAAAATGCGATAAGTATTTTTTGATATTTTGGAAGTGTATTAGGAGAAGAAAAAAATAGGTCGGACATAATTCAAAATACAAGGCACATATTTTAAAATAGGTCAGACATATTTTTTGCAGGGTTTTAAGTGCTGATTTTTATAGGGTTTAGGTAGCAGACAAATACAGACATTCATTTTTGGTCTGTCCTGTAGATTAGAAATTTACGTTCCCATAAGGATTTTGTAATCGAGTATGATACATAAAAATACCCCGGACGTTTTATTGTCCGGGGTATTTGCTTTATCATAGGTTTTCTTTATTCGCCCGGGTTGGCGTAAAGATTCCTTATCCTTTCTGCTTCAACAGGATTATCGGTCGTTATGAAGTCTATACCCAAGTTGTTGCATTTGATCATGTCGTTCGTGTCATTTATTGTCCAAACGTTGGTAGTCAGGCCAAGATCCTTTGCCTCTTGAATCCAGGTGGGGTTGCTGGTGTAGCGGTCAAGGGTGTAATCCAAGCCTTTTATGCCGAGGTCGTACAATTCCTGCGGTGATTTGTCGCCATTAAGGTATGCAACCTTAGCTACATCGTCGAAATCTGCGATTGCCTGGCAAATGTCAAGACCGAATGAAATGTACTCAACCCTATCGGGCATATAAACATCTTCGGAGGTCTCGAAATAAGCAACTTCTGTCATTGCTGCCTCTGCAGCGGCAATTCCACGCTCTGAGGTGCTGTGCTGTTTGATTTCAATAATCAGTTTGGTTGTAACTTCAGGATCCTTGAACAGTTCGAGGATGTCTTTAAGTTCAGAAATAGTCTCGCCGTTTGAAAGGACCTGGTCCTTAATATCGTCGAAGTTGGAGTTTTCGATATTGATACCGTTGATTGTCGGGTCGTGGTTTACAACGAGGTGGTCGTCCTGAGTGATGTAAACGTCTATTTCTGCTCCGTAGAACTTATTGTCGATAGCGTTCTGAACAGAAGCAATTGAGTTCTGTGCAGCTCCATCGGTATTCCAATAACCACGGTGCGCAATAACTTTTGATCCTTCAGGCATAGTTTCTACAACATTGAGTGTTATAGGAGTAACATCCTGAACCTGTTCGCCACGCTTAATGGAAAGCAGGTAACGGCCGCTCAGGAAGTCTGTGGGTAATGTTACGGTTACTCCATCTTCTGTAAGCTGAGCGTCTAATGTAGCTGAAGTAAGTTCTGCACTTAATGCAGTAAATACAATCTGGTCGCCAGCTTGGAAACCTTCACCTTTTATGGAATAGTTCCCACCAACAAGAACACTGAGGTTGTTGAGATAGCTTACATTGGTTACAAGTTCGGCAGCTGATGCCTGCTGTTCTTCTACCTGCCTCCAAAGTGCTCTTACATGTGCTATGTCGAGCGGAGCGTCGTATATACGTGCTGTTACAACATCGCCAATCCAAGCCTGTTCGGCAACTTCATTCTGTGCGTCGCCACCGATTGCAAACCAGCCGGCACCCTTGGATAACTCGCCCGGGGCGTCAACGGTTCCGAGCAAATCGCCGTTCAGGTAAACGTATGCCTTGCCTTCTTCTTTGTTCCAAACACCTACAAGGTGGTAATACGTCTTCGACTTGGGGGTTACGTTTGTATTAGCCCAGCGATATGCACCATCGGTGTGGGGGAGGAAGTTAAGTTGCGTACCGGTGCTTACAAGGAACCCGGTACCGCCGCCTTGGTGGCAAGCGAACCATTTTGCCTCGGCCGAAGCAGGCGCGTCGCCTTCGTAATCGCCCATAAACACGGTTTCGAGCGTGTGTCCGTCGGCAAGTTTGTTCCAGAATTCTTCGTTGTTGCGGAAGTCTATGCTGTACCAACCGGTTGCAGCGCCTGCCCACGTGTTATCGAAACGTGCAACGTATTTGCCATAAGTGTTGTTGTAATAAGTAACAAGTCCGTCACCGGCATGGGTGCCTACTTCGTTGTGCATTGGGGAAACATCTTCCGCTGTTCCGTCAGCCTTGAACACTACGTCGAGCACGTCTGCAACAGGCGCGTCAACAACAGGAATCTGTTCTTCTGCAATAGCGTCTGCTACAGAGTCGTTCGCAGCTTTCAACTGAGGACTTACATCGTTCCAGAGAGCTGCTACATTTTGAGTGGTTAACGGGTTGTCATAAATACGAGTTCTTACAACTTCCCAGTTACCGCCTTGTTCACCTATACCGTTGGGATTTGCGTCGCAACCGATACCGAACCAGTTAGCTCCGTCGCTCGGGAATACCAGTTCGCCTTGTGCGTCAACAGTATTCTTGAGTTCGCCGTTTACGTAAACGTAAGCTTTGCCTTCTTCTTTGTTCCAAACACCGACTACATGGTAGTATGTCTCAGGTTCGGGCACGACACCACTGGTAGCCCAAATCCAATTGCTGCCACCTGTTGTGGAAACGTTGGGAAGGAAAGTTATTTCGTTCTGGCGTCCCGAATTGTTGTCGATAGTTGAAATCAGGAAACCGGTACCACCGCCTTGGTGCGAAGCGAACCATTTTGCTTCAGCGTTTGGAATAGTTCCGGTATATGTGGCTTTGAAAATTGTTTCAAGGGAGTGTCCGTCGGCAAGTGCGTCTTTGAATGCCTGGTTGTCGGCATAGTTTACCTTGTATGCGTTAGGGGTATCGCCCAAAGTGCTTCCCTGTCCCCATGCGTTATCCATTTTGGCTGCATAGTTTCCATAGTTACCATTATAATATGTCGTAACAGGATTGTCGGCAGATACCAATTCTACCTTATTTTTCATCTTGGAAACATCTTCTGCTGTCCCGTCTTTGTGGAATACTATGTCAAGAACGTCAGCTTGCGGGGTTTCAACGCTCGGTGCAACAGCGTCCCAAAGAGCTTCAGCTTCGTATTGGTTGAGAGCCTTGGAATAGATACGGGAAGTAACGATAGTCCAGTCGCCACTCGACGCGCCGCCACCGGCACTTGCGTCGCAACCGATACCAATCCACTGTGCTGCCTCATTGGACGGGAAGTTGAAATTGCCCACTGCGTCAACAACGTTCTTGAGTTCGCCGTTAACATAGATGTAAGATTTGCCTTCTTCCTTGTTCCAAACACCTACAACGTGGTAGTAAACCTCAGGTTCGGGTACAACGCCGGATGTTGTCCAAATCCAGTTGTTTGCCGGTTGCGGCGAAACGTTGGGAAGGAACGTGATTTCGTTCTGGCGCTCACCGCTTATAGTAGTAATAAGGAATCCTGTACCTCCGGCTTCCATTGCCGAGAACCATTTTGCTTCTGCGTTTTGGATAGGAGGAGTGTAGTGAGCCTTGAACAGGGTCTCCATTGTGTGTCCGTCGGCAAGTCTTTCCTTATACCATTTGTTGTTAAAATAATCGATTTTAATGTATGACTCGGCGTTACCGGCCCAAGTGTTGGCGAACCGTGCCTCATAAGTCTGGTAAAGGTCGCTCCATTGTACGTCAAGTACTCCGTCGGGATCTTCGATAATAACATTTTGTTGCGCGTCTGATACGTCTGAAGCCTGTCCGTCGGCAGTAAACTTAATGTCGAGCAGGTCGGCTACAGGAGTTTTCATGAAATACGAAATGCTGTCGACATCCGCATATGCTGCGCTGTAAAGTTTTGTTCCTGCGCGGTTGTAAAGACTTACTACGGTCTTTTCTTCTTCAAGGGCAACGCTGTCAACTTCGCTTGCTTTTGCTTTGAAAACAACGCTGTCGCCCATATAAACATATATGTTCTTCTTATTGGTTTGTGCGTTCGCGCCTATACCGAGTATCAGCAGGCCCACAAGAATCCAGAATTTACTTATAATTTGTTTCATACGGCTTTACTTTTTAATAATTTTTTGGGTAACTGCTTTACCGTCAACTATTACTCTTACCAGATAAATACCGTTTGCGTATGGTGCCAACGAGTATTTAGCGTAGTTTCCATCCGGTTTGACATCGGCCATTTTAATACCTTCAACCGAGAAAATCTCAACACCTGAAATCTTACCGGCGCTTTCAACCGTTACAATATCGCCGTCGCAAGAAACATTTACGTTTTTGTCAGTAGTAACATCCGCGATTCCTACAGACGCATCTTTGCGGTCAAAGAATGTAAAATAGTCCAATTGGTCCAATGAAAAGTTCGTACTCTCGCCGTTGTCGAGCAGGAACTCGATTTGTGCGTCGGCAAAAGTAATTCTCTGTACGTTTTTAAGAGTGCTTACAGGATCTAATCCTTCCCCCTTGTACACGTACACAT
This sequence comes from uncultured Prevotella sp., assembly GCA_900550635.1. Classification (GTDB taxonomy): domain Bacteria; phylum Bacteroidota; class Bacteroidia; order Bacteroidales; family Bacteroidaceae; genus UBA6398. The sequence goes on from URSZ01000095.1 coordinate 5,651, forward strand.
CCTGTGCGGCGGCAGAATTTCCGCAATAAGCCGCAAAGGCAAGCAAGATTGGAATGTAATTCTTCTTCATAAGCTTTACTTTGTTAATTTAACGTGATTTGTTTTTGTATAAAATTATACCTTGTCAAATTTAAGCATTAATGATAATATGAGAAAGTGTTTTTGTTGTTAAAAAAGCTGAATGTATCATATTCTTGATATATTCTTAACAAAAAGTCGTTAGCGGAGGTTGTTTTACGCGTGAATAACAGAACACGGAATCTTTCTGCCGGATTTGTCGCTGTTTTACCGATAATTTTCGTTCCGGTTCCAGGCTGCAAAAAATATCTCTGAGATAATTTAAAATATGTCTGACCTATTTTAAAATATGTCAGACATATTTTTCTTTAACTCTTAATGGTCATTACTCGCTTGAAATACATTTTTCACGTGAGAGAATTAAGAACGAGTAAAAACAGCCAATTATTTGTCTTTAATATAGCCGTTGGAATACGTAGCGGTTATTCCGTTGTTGATGTCGGTAATATAGCCATTCGCATAGTATCCTGCTATGGCTTTGTCTTTATTGAAAATGTGACCGTTGTTATAATATCCTACAACATGTCCGCTTTTATCGAATATATGCCCGTTTTGGTATGTTGCCGTATATGTTGATGAGCATGAGTACGAAAGTATCCCGCTAATTACAAAGAACACGGTTGTTTTATATATTAGCGTATTCTTAAATAAGCGAAGTAGTACTTTATATCGCAAAGACTTTATACTATATGTCGCCATACTTTCATGCTTTTTGCAACAAAGATAGAACTTTTTATGTCTTTTGCCAAAAACCGATTGATAAAACACATGCTTTTCATTAGGATATGTTACTTTTGCAAATAGAAATGTGTTTTTAGCGAATTTGCGAGTTGCTGCCGTCGTTAGTGCGGCCGCAGGCACAAAATAATTTAGTTATGGCAATAATCAGATGTCCGGAATGCAACAATGAGGTATCGACTTCGGCTGAAGTGTGCCCGCATTGCGGCGTTAGGATTTCCGGAAATATTAAAATGTGTCCGGACTGCGGTGCCGTGGCGCTTAAGGAGGAGCCGTCGTGCAAATCGTGCGGAGCTTCTTTGCTCAACACTCCTGTAATAGGTACAGATAATCTTCGCGTTGAAAACAAGAGGAAAAAGCGTTCGCCCATATATATAATATTGTTGCTTGCAATTTTGGCAATAGCCATTGCGGCTGCATTATATTATTATGTAGATATTAATAATAAACAGCGGGATGAACAAGAAGCATACGAGAGTGTAATAACAGTGCGCGATACGGCATTATGTAATAATTATATGGAAAGATACCCCGAAGGGATACATTATAATGAAGTTAAAGAACTGTATCTGAAATTGGTGTCGGAAGCAAAGGATTGGAATGATGCATGTATTAACGGCACTCGCAACGGATTTATACGCTTTCTTAACAATCATCCCGATAGCGGATACGAGCAGGTTTGTAACGACAAAATCGATTCTTTGGATTTTGTCGCGGCATTATCTGCCAATACCGTAGAGGCATATAAATTGTATCTCGACAATCATCCAAAAGGGTTATATACGGACCAGGCATTGCAAGCACAGGAAAAAATAGACGAACTGACCGTAAAACCGGAAGAAGAAATACAAATAGAAAAGCTATGCGAAACGTTCTTCTCCTCGTTTGCTACGAAAAACGAAGAAATACTTTTGTCTACCGTAGATAATGTAATGGATAATTTCTTGAATAAGAAAAACGCTACTCATAGCGATATCAAAGCTCTTTCTGAAAAATTGGCAGAAGGCAGCTCTAATCCGAAAACATTCATTGTGAACAATGATTTCAATATTCACAAATCGTATGAAAGTAGCGGAGATTTGTCATATAACGTTACGTTTAGTGTGAATGGTATTAATAGCGATAACCAAATGGCAGAAAAGTATGCCGTTAATGTTATTGTCGGCAGCAATATGAAAATAAAATCTCTTGGCATGAAACGTTCCGCATCAAATGACACTAACAAAGGACAGGAATAAATATAAAAGCACTTAAGAAAATCAAGAATTATATATCACTCGTAAAAAATATGATTAGAATAGCTATACAATCAAAAGGACGATTGAATGAAGAATCGATGGCTTTACTTGCAGAAGCAGATGTAAAGCTAAGTGTTTCTAAGCGCTCGCTGCTTTCTGACTCGACAACTTTTCCGTTGCAGGCGCTATACATGCGTGATGATGATATACCCGAGACCGTTGCAAACGGTGTAGCAGATATAGGAATAGTTGGAGAAAACGAATTCTTAGAGAGGGGAGAAGACGCAGAGATTATAGAACGTTTGGGCTTTAGTCGTTGCCGTCTTTCACTTGCCGTACCCAAAGATTCCGATTATAAGGACTTGACTTGGTTTGAAGGGCGTAAAATAGCAACTTCTTATCCTAACATACTGAAAAAGTTCCTTTGCGAGAAAGGCATTTCGGCAAAAATACAAGTTATAACCGGAAGTGTTGAGATTTCTCCGGCAATAGGTCTTGCAGACGCAATTTTCGATATAGTAAGTTCCGGCTCTACTTTAGTAAGCAACAACTTGCGCGAGGTTGAAACCGTCATGAAAAGCGAAGCCATACTGATAGCCAACCGAGCACTCAGCGAAGACAAGCGTAAAATACTTGAAGAATTGTTATTCCGTATAAAATCGGTGCGTATAGCTGAGGATAAAAAGTATGTTCTAATGAATGCCCCCCGTGACAAGGTTAATGATATAGTGTCAGTGCTTCCCGGTATAAAAAGTCCTACTATCATGCCGCTTGCAGACAGCGAGTGGTGCAGCATTCACACAGTTTTGGATGAAAAACGTTTCTGGGAAATAATAGGACAACTGAAATCTGCCGGAGCACAAGGAATATTAGTGTTACCTATCGAAAAAATGATATTGTAGAAAGGGAGAATTATGAAAATAATAGAAAACCCTCGAATCGATACTTGGAAAGAAATTTTACAAAGGCCGGTTATAGAAACCGGTGCTTTATTCGGCACGGTAAGTAAAGTGTTGGATGATGTTCGCCTCAACGGTGATGAAGCCTTGCGCCGATATGAATTGGAATTCGACCACGTAAGCCTTGAGAAATTAAACGTTGAAGACGGTGAGTTCTACGAAGCTGTTAATTACATTCCCGAGGATTTAAAGAAAGCTATAGATGTAGCATATTCAAATATTCATAAATTCCATTCCGCTCAGCGTTTTGAAGAAATAAAGGTAGAGACTTCGCCCGGAGTCACTTGCATTCAGCGCTCTGTCCCCATTTCAAAAGTGGGTTTGTATATTCCAGGAGGAACAGCACCTTTATTCTCTACAGTTTTAATGCTTGCTATTCCGGCTAAGATTGCCGGTTGCAGCGAAATTGTGCTGTGTTCTCCTCCTGACAGAAATGGAAAGATAAATCCATATATCTTATATGCAGCACGCATTGCTGGCGTAACAAATGTTTATAAGGTCGGAGGCGCGCAAGCAGTAGCAGCTATGGCCTATGGAACCGAAAGTGTTTCTAAAGTAGATAAGATTTTTGGGCCGGGAAACCAATATGTGGTTGCCGCCAAGCAACTTGTTTCGCTTTCCGACGTCGCAATTGACATGCCTGCCGGCCCCAGTGAAGTAGAAGTGCTGACTGATGAAAGTTCAAATCCTTCTTTTGTTGCGGCCGATCTTTTAAGCCAGGCAGAGCATGGGGCGGATAGCCAGGTATTATTAGTTTCGACAGACAGAAACATGATTG
>URSZ01000096.1 GCA_900550635.1 uncultured Prevotella sp.
GAGTGCGTCGAATAGAAGCCCTAACGGGTGCGGCAGCCGAGGAACTGATGTATAAGAAAGACGACCTGATTGAAGGCTTGAAAGCATTCTTCAACAACGCAAAAGACCTTACTTCGGTTATTAAGAAAACAATTGAGGAAAATGCCGACCTGCACAAACAATTGGAGAGTTACGTAAGGAAACGGGAGGACGAGCTGAAAGACAGGCTTATCAAGTCGGCCCACAACGAAGGTGGCGTCACACTCATAAAGCATGTGGTGCCTTTCCCGCCTGAAGTGGTGAAGAATGTAATCTTCAAGATAGCGGCTGAGGTGCAGCAAGGCCTTTTCTGCGTTATAGGGTGTGTAAACCAAGGTAAGCCGACCATTACGCTTATGATAAGTAAAGACCTGATAACCGACGGCAACCTTAACGCCGGAAGCATTGTGCGCGAGGCCGCCAAGCTGATACAAGGAGGCGGAGGAGGTGCAGCCCACTTCGCAACTGCCGGCGGAAAAAATCCTGATGGTTTGAACGCAGCCATAGACCGCGCGGTAGAACTGGCGCATTTGAAGTAAACAACACGTATTGATAACATACAGACTTGCACATCCCGCTTCGTTTGAGGCGGGATGTTCTTATATATATAATTGTGTGCCGTTCCGTTTTGCGGCAGCTTCGGAATCATATCTTGAAAAAAATGCCGTCCTGTTGCCCGCAGGCCATAAAAAACTTGCGTCGGGAATCTTTCGGAACAAAAATTTTCATACTTTTGCACTCGTATTAATCATTCATCTTTAGAAATGGACGACTATCACGCGGAAAACGAACGCTAACTGATAGGGGGACTACGCAAAACAATGCCGGTACTCCTATCCAAAAATCATGGAGTACAGCTAATGCGAACTTATTGGAATATTAACCATACACTGCGCACAGAGGAAACTTGGCAGCCGAATTGCTGGACGCAGGTAACATGTCCCACAAACGACGACATTTCTTTTTTGGTAGACGAACTTAAGGTTCCCGAGTATTTTATCGAAGACGTGCGAGACAAAGACGAGCGCTCGCGTTATGAGTACGACGAAGGGTGGGTGCTTATAATTCTGCGCATACCTTATGTCAGGGAAGTACGGTCGCATACACCGCATACAACCATTCCTCTCGGAATTATAATAAACAAGGAAGTGTGCGTTACGGTTTGCAACTATGAAACGAACATGATGATTGATTTCATAGCTTACCAGCAAAAACGTAACGTTGGTTTCACCGATTCGGTGGATTTGGTTTTCCGTTTGTTCCTGTCTTCTTCGGTTTGGTATCTGAAAAGGCTGAAGCAAATAAATACTCTGATAGAAGAATCAAAACAGAATCTCGACCGTAAAATCGATAACGAAGATCTTGTAGGGCTTTCGCGGCTACAGGACAGCCTTACGTATTTTGCAACTTCTATAAGAGGAAACGAAATGTTGTTGTCGAAACTGAAATTCAAGCTGCCTGTCGATGAACTCGACGCCGACCTTATAGAGGATGTAAACATCGAAATGAGCCAGGCGAGGGAAATGACAAATATATATACGAACATTTTGAATTCAACGATGGAAACTTACGCTTCAATAATAAACAACAACATGAGCAGCGTGATGAAAAGCCTTACGTCGGTTTCCATTATCCTGATGTTCCCAACGTTGATAGCAAGTTTGTTCGGAATGAACCTTATAAACGGCATGGAAGACTTGTCGTGGGGATTTCCTCTGATTTTCTGTCTTTCGATAATAGTGACAATAGCGTTCGTGTTATTGTTCAGAAGAAAGACGTGGATTTGACTTTCCGGCAAACTCGCAGTTGGCTCATTCAGATAAAATCCATAACAGCCGAGCGGCTATATTTTGCAGTCAGTTTTTTGCCGTTTAGCCCGGCAATGAGTAAAACGGTCGACGCTTGAAAATAAAAATTGAAAAAAGCCGTAATTTTATTAGGTTGTTAAAATAAAAATAATTTAATTTGTAGCGTTAATCAATATATTGATTCGATAATATGTCAGAAAACGATATGACACTCTCTCAAGAAGAGCTACGTAAAAGCGAGCCGCAAGCGGTTGAAAAACCAGAGGCAGCCACAGAGCCTGCAGAAGTACAGGAAGCACCAGTAACCGAAGCGCAGGAAGAGCCTGCGGAGACTGATGTCTCGCAGCAGGAACAGAATGAGGCAGAGCCGGAGGTGAAACAGCCGGAAAGCAAGACTGAAGTAATTGACCGTTTAAAAGAACTGGCCAAGAGTGACAAGCCTGTCGATAAAAACGAACTCGAGCAGCTGAAGAAAGCGTATTACCGTTTCCGTCATGCAGAGGTGCTGAAAGAGCGTGAAGCATTCCTGAACGGTGGTGGCGCAGAGGATGATTTCATGCCGCAGCCCGACACCGACGAGGAAAGTTTCAAGGCTGAGATGTCGCTCGTCAAAGAAAAACGGGCCAAGCAGCACGAAGCTCTTGAACAGCAGAAGAGGGAAAATCTCCAGAAAAAGCAACAGATACTCGAGGAAATAAAGAAACTGTCATCCTCGCCCGAAGAAGCCAACATGAATTACGAACAATTCCGCAAGCTCCAGGCTGAATGGCGTGAAACAAACCCAGTGCCGGCAGAGAATGCTACGGATCTTTGGAAGAGTTATCAACTTTATGTGGAGCAGTTCTACGACTTGTTGAAACTTAACAGCGAGTTCCGCGAGTACGACTTCAAGAAAAACTATGAGGCAAAGATACATCTTTGCGAAGCCGCAGAAAAACTGCTTGAAGAGCCGGATCCCGTTTCCGCTTTCCACCAGCTTCAGAAACTTCATCAGGAATTTCGGGAAATAGGACCGGTGGCAAAGGATTTGCGCGAATCTGTTTGGGAGCGTTTCAAATCGGCTTCTACGCAGATAAACAAACGTCACCAGGAATATTATGAGAAAATCAAGGCCCGCGAAGAAGAGAACCTCGTAAAGAAGACTGCGCTTTGCGAAAAGGTAGAAGGCTTTGAACTCGACAAACTTAAATCGTTTGCCGACTGGGACAAGGTAACAAAAGAGATAATTGCCATCCAGGCAGAGTGGAAAACGATAGGCTTCACGCCCAAGAATATGAATGCCAAGATATTCGAACGCTTCCGCAAGGCCTGTGACGCATTCTTCAAGCAGAAATCCGAGCATTTCAAGGAACTCAAGAGCGCGCTTAGCGAGAACTATGCAAAGAAAATGGAACTTTGCGAAAAGGCCGAGTCTCTTAAGGACAACACCGATTGGAATCCAACCACTAATATATTCATAGCTTTACAGAAAGAGTGGAAAACCATAGGAGCAGTGCCTAAGAAATATTCCGACGCTGTTTGGAAACGTTTCTCCGACGCTTGCAACGCTTTCTTTGCCGCACGCGATAAGGCAACTTCTTCACAGCGTGCCGAGGAAAATGAGAACCTCGAGAAGAAACGTTCCATTGTCGAGCGCCTCAAAGCAATAACGGCCGACGCCAAGCAGGAAGGCGAGGCGCAGTTGCGTTCGCTTATGGAAGAATGGCAGTCTGTCGGCCACATTCCCTATAAATATAAGGACAAGCTCTACAAGGCTTACCGCGAGCAGGTAGACCGTTTGTGCAAGGAGCTCGATGTGCGCCGCATTTCGCACCGTGCGGAAAACCTCAAGGCTAAAGTAACGGCTGCAATATCACGTGGCGGCGACGCAATGCTGCGCGAACGCGACCGCCTGTTCCGCGCATACGAGACTAAACGTAACGAGATAAAGACTTACGAAAATAACCTCGGCTTCCTCAACGCTGCTTCAAAGAGCGGCAACAGTCTGCTCGACGAGATGAAGCGTCGTATGGAAAGCCTGAAGGCAGAACTCGAAGACATACGCAAATCGATAGAGGACATCGACGCCAAAGCAAAGGAACCGGCCGGTAACGAGACGACCGAACAGGCTAAGGAGACTGCGGGAACTGAAACAGCCGGGCAGTCTGTTGAAGATTCTGCCGCAAAAGCAGAGAAAGAAACAGAAAAACCTGCCGATAATCCGGGAGATACCGCAGCCGACAAGTAGAAGTCCGGCGATTTGCTGAATAAGTAATAATGATTAATAGTGTAAGCCGTCGGGCTGTGTCCCGGCGGCTTATTTTTTATATAAAATCTAAGAGTTATGAGAATGAATAAACGTAAAACCCGCAGCCTGAAGTTATGTTTCCTTTTCTTGTTGCCCGCGTTGGCGTTGTCTGTGCTGGTATCGTGCAACGACAATGTGCTTTCCAAACGCCTCGCCCGCAATGCAATCGAGCGCGAGGCCATGTTCCGCGACAGTAGCCAGGTGGTGAAGTTCGATGTGGGATATTATGAAATACGTCCTGAAATGCGGGAGGCTCTCGATACACTCGTCGCGCTCGGGGTTATAAATTGTAAGGTAGAGGAGGTTGTGGAACACCGCCGTTTCGAGAAATACACGTGGTGGGAAGGTACAAAGGTGTATTACAAGGATGTAACGCATTATTTTGCCGACGTTTCGCTAACAGAATCGGGCGAAGCGTATATGGTAAGCGATCCGCCTATAACAAGGCTTGGGGATGACTTTACGTTGAGCGATTCGTTGCTGCTTTCTGAAAACTCTCTTTTTGTCCAAACAGACGATGAAACAGCGGCAGACAGCGTCGGTGCGATTGAAGCGCCTGAAAATGATACCGACACAGTGGAAAAAGCGAAACAGAATGCTTACGCTGTTGCACTCGACAAGGTTAGGTACACTTCATATTGGATGTTGGCCGGTTTTTATCGAGTGGACAAGGTTGGTGAGGTCTTCTGTCCGCCCGATTACGCAAAGGAAGGCCGCGGGGTATGCCGTTTCATTTGCCGTTTTACAGGACTGTCACCTTTCGGCCGGGTTATGACCTCCCACAAGGAAGGTGAAACTCGTAAGGGCAGGGCCACTCTGCTTCATTATTTGGACGAAGGGTGGGTGGTAGATTTCCTGAGCTTTGATGAATATTGACGAGCAACATGGATTTCGGAAAAGGCAGCACTTATGTGTTTTTCTGTTTTTGTCTGCCTTTATATGCGTTTTCGGAAATTGTAAAATAAAACGCTGTTGAGAGCAAATAAAAATTTTCTCTGAGATAATTCAAAATATGTCCGACCTATTTTAAAATAGGTCGGACATATTTTTTGCGGGGTCTTAAGTGTTGATTTTTATAAGGGTTAAGTGACAGACAAAAACAGACTCTCGTTATTGCTTTGCCGTAGCGGGAATAAAATACCCCGCCCTGCATTGTGCGGGGCGGGGTATGGCATGTCATTATGCGGCTTGGCTGCCGCGTGTTTGCTTGTTTCCCTTGCTTGCTCAGTTCACCGCTTCGAGTTTGAATACGGCGCTTGAGTAATCATCGTTCAGCCATACGCGGATACCGTTGTTTTTGAGTGCGCTTCCGCTTATCACCTTGCCGTTAAGGGCGTTGGGGCGCTTGGGGTCTTGTGGCGTGAGGTCGGTGAACTTATAGTTCTTGTTCGGGTCAACGCCGTCGAGGCGTATAATCGGAGTGTTCTGTATGGAGCAGTACTTGCGTGTGCGGTAAACGTAGAACACGGCTTTGCTCTTGTCTTCCGAAGCATACATGAGCGACGTAACGTCGTCGGTGTCGTAAGGCGAGTTCAGGCGGTAGAGGTCGCCGAACTGCACAACGGGGCGCACTTCCTTATAAGCGGCTATGGCTCGTTTTGCAAATTCCTTTTCGGCGTCGTTCATGTTCTTGGGTTGTATTTCCATGCCGAGGCGTCCCTGCATTGCCACGTCAAAGCGGAATTTGAACGGCACTGTGCGTCCCGTCTGGTGGTTGGGAGCTGCACTCACGTGTGCGGCCATTGCGAGCGAGGGATAGAAGTGCGATGTTCCCCACTGCATGAACAGGCGCTGGTAAGCGTCGGTGTCGTCCGAGGTCCAGAATTCGTCAAAGTAGGGCAGGTAGCCGTAGTTGATACGTCCGCCGCCGCTGGCACAAGCCTGTACAACCACGTCGGGATGTTTCTCGCGCAGGCGTTTCAGCACGTTACGCATGCCGAGCTGGTAGTCGATGTATATTTGCGACTGTTTGTCGGCGGGAAGGTAGTGCGAGCCGTAGTTCATTATGTCGGCGTTTGCGTCCCATTTGATGTAAGCCACTTCGGGGTTCTCCGTTACGATGTTGTCGAATACCGAGAACACAAAGTCCTGCACATCGGGGTTTGTAAGGTCGAGCACCATCTGTGTGCCGCCGCGTCCCTGGCTAAGCGGGCGGTTGGGGCTGCTGAGCGCCCAGTCGGGATGTTTTTCGAACAGCTCGCTCTTGGTGTTTACCATTTCAGGCTCAATCCAGATTCCGAACTTTATGCCGTGTTTCTTGGCTGCGTCGGTAAGACCTTTTATTCCCAGCGGGAGTTTTTTCTTGTTCACCATCCAGTCGCCGAGGCTGGTGTGGTCGGTGTCGCGCGGATATTTATCGCCGAACCAGCCGTCGTCCATTACGAACAACTCGCCGCCCAGCGCTGCAATGTCGCCCATCATCTGGTCCATAACGTCCTGCGTGATGTTCATGTACACACCTTCCCAGCTGTTGAGGAGCACCATGCGCTCGCGGTCGCCGTTCCACAGGGCGTATTTGCGTGCCCAGCGGTGAATGGCGCGGCTTACGCCGCCTTTGCCTTCGGTTGAGTAGGTCATTGCGAACTCGGGCGTGGTAAACGTTTTTCCGCCGTCGAGCATGTAGCGCGATGTCTCTTCGTTAATGCCGGCGAATATCTCGAGGCTGTTGTTTTGGGCGTGCACTTTTATTTTGTAGTTTCCGCTCCATGCCAGTACGCCGCCGAATACGGTGCCGCTGTTCTCAGTTGCGGGGCCGCCAACGGAAAGCATTAGCGATGGATTGTCGAGTGCCGCGTTGCGCACACCTTGCTTGTTGGCAATTACGAGCTGGCCGTTCTGCAGTTTGCCTTCTTCGACAAACGATTCTGCGCCCCAAGCTCCGTGGAAATGCGTAACGTAGTTGTCGGAGCGGATTACCGGGATGTTTGCCGAGGCAAACAGCTCGAGCGCAACGGTTTTCTTTGCGTTGTTCACGAGTTCTGTCCATGTGGAAATCACGTCCGTACCGTTGTAAGCCTTGAAGTATTGGCGTATAACGAAGGGATACACCCTGTCTTTCATGTTTATCTGAATAATCGAGCCGTCGGCGTCCGAGGTTTCCTTTACGCTTTCAACCTCCAGGTCGAGCGTCATCGAGCCGTCGGGCTGTGTTACCGCGATAGCTTTTTCGTTTTCCGACCATATGCCGAACGCAGGGTAGGAGTGGCAGTCGAATGTCATACCAGCTGCCCTCATGCTTTCAACAGATGTGGCAGGATTGATTTTCGGCCCGTAATACACAAACTTGGGCGTCCCGTTGTCATTGGCTACTATAAGCGTAGTGTTGGGCGTGGAGAGTGTGTAGTTTTGTGCCATGATGGTACATGCCGAAAATACGGCGGCAAGTACGGTTAGTGCAAAATGTCTCATAAGGGATTATTGTTTGGTTAATTAGATTTGTTTTTCGGTATTGCAGGCTTACTTGCCGATAGTTACGTCTATGTCTATTTTTGGGCGTTTCGGGTCGTTTGTAATCATTAGTACCCTCAGGGCTCGTTTTGAGCGTTTCAGGTAGCGCATTATTACGGCTATGTTGAGTTTTGTGCTTTCTCCGGGGGAGATTTTGCGTTTCACGTCAACGTTGAGCGCGGAGTTGAACACTTGCAGCGACTTTATGTTGAGTGTCGATTTGCCTGTGTTGGTTATTGTTATGTTTCCTTTTGTTTTTTTCTTTTTTCCGGGGTTTTCGAGCATGAGTTTTTCGGTGCTTAGCTCTATTGCGGGTGCGGCGGCCAGTTGTGCTTCGGTCAGGTTTTCGAACGAGGGCAGCAGCACGGCCGACACTTCTATCTCGGTGTCTTTGCATACCTTGTCGCCCGGATAACGGCTAAGGTAAACGGATGTTTGCGTGAGTCCCATTTCGCGCAGTTTGCGGCTGTCGAGCGTAACGACTATCTTGCCGCCTTTTCCGGGGCCGAGTTCTTCGGGCACCGCCTGTGCCGTAAGGTAGTTGGGCAGGTGCATTAGTTCGGGTTTATAGTTGTCGCTCCCGCCGTTGAACACTTCTATTATCAGTTGCGGCTGGTCGCCAAGGTTTACGTTGTCGAAAATCATTTCGTTAACGTTTACGCCTATGTTGCCCATTTTATATAAGTATTCCCCGTCGTACTCCGGCGCGTCGGTCGATACTACGCCTTTTAACGAAAGGTACACGGGGCGCGGGTCGGCATTAGTGTACACGGCCAGCTGTTTGTTGAAGTGTCCGAGCATGTCGGCGGTGTATGCCACGGATATTGTGCCTGTCTTTCCGGCTTTTATTGGCGATTTGGTCCATGTGGCTTCTGTGCAGCCGCACGAAGTCTCCACGTTGTTTATCACTAACGATTTGTTTCCGGAGTTGGTTACGGTAAATGTAGCCATGCGCTCCTTGTTCCAAAGCACAGTGCCGAGGTCGAGGCTCGTGGCGTCGAATCTGGCTTGCGGTTGGGCGGCTGCTCCGGTGGCCGCAAGCAGGAATATTGATAGGATAGTATGTTTGTTCATTGGGGGAAATGCATAATTTGCACAAAGGTAGTAAATTTTAATGTTCTTGCCTACGTGCGTTGTTAAGTTTTGGCGTTACGGGCGGTTTTTTTATTGCAATTTCGTACCCCTCCGCCGGATGTTGTCGTACAGGTGGCGCGCCATGACTTATGCGTGCCGTATAGGCGAAGATTAACCATTGGAAATTCCACCTTTCACGAGGTGTGAAAAATGCGTTCCCCAGAAAATAAAAAATATGTGCCTTGTATTTCAAAATATGTCTGAGATATTTTAAAATAGGTCAGACATATTTTTGGCCGCTTGCCATGCGGGTTTCGCGATGTATCGAGCGGCTTTTGCTTTCATGCTTCGTTGCGGCGAAGATTAACCATCCGTGTTCTCATGTTTCGGCCATTTTCCGTGCCGTTTGCCTGAGCCTGTTTCTCATGCCGGCAGCAGGGCCGTAGGTTTGCCGTATTTTATTTATTTTTGCAGATATATGTGATGACAAAAAAACGCACGGTTAATATGAAGTTGATTTCATGGAATGTAAACGGCCTACGGGCTTGTGTGGGAAAAGGATTCAAGGACGCCTTTTCGAAGTTGGACGCCGATTTTTTCTGCCTGCAGGAAACCAAACTGCAGGACGGCCAGATAGATATAGCTTTCGACGGATATGAGTCGTATTGGAACTATGCTGAGAAGAAAGGATATTCGGGCACGGCGGTATTCGCGCGCCGCAAACCGCTTTCGGTAAGCTACGGATTGGGAATAAGCGAACACGACAGCGAAGGGCGGGTT
>URSZ01000097.1 GCA_900550635.1 uncultured Prevotella sp.
GCTGGCTTCCGATGAAGACCGCGAGGGGGAAGCTATTTCATGGCACCTGGCTGAAGTGCTCAACCTTCCCATACAGGACGCACGCAGGATAGTATTCCACGAAATAACAAAGCCTGCCATACTTAACGCCATAAAGAACCCGCGCGCCATAGACATAAACCTGGTAGACGCACAGCAAGCACGCCGCGTGCTCGACCGTATAGTGGGCTTCAAACTCTCACCCGTGCTGTGGCGCAAGGTAAAGCCGTCGCTCTCGGCCGGACGCGTGCAGAGCGTAGCCGTGAAACTCATAGTGGAACGCGAACGCGAGATACAGAAATTCAAAAGCGAATCGAACTTCCGCGTAACGGCAGAGTTCAACATCAACGGCAGCACGTTCCGCGCAGAACTGAACCGCCGTTTCCCCACGGCCGACAAGGCGCGCGAATTCCTTGAAGCCTGCAAAGGCAGCGACTTCAAGATCTCCGACATAACCGTGCACCCGCAAAAACGCATGCCGGCACCGCCGTTCACAACTTCGACGCTGCAACAGGAGGCCGCGCGAAAATTCGGTTTCCCCGTATCGCTCACAATGAGCCTGGCACAACAACTTTACGAGTCGGGACTCATTACATATATGCGTACCGACTCGGTAAACCTCTCTTCCCTGTGCGTTAATGCCTGCAAAGACGTCATTTCACGCACTTTGGGAAAAGAATATTCCAAGCCGCGCAAATACGTAACCCACTCCAAGGGAGCACAGGAAGCACACGAGGCAATACGTCCCACCGACATGCAAAACGACGCGATAGAAGGCTCGCCGCAGGCGCAACGCCTTTACAAACTTATCTGGCAACGCACGATTGCATGCCAGATGAGCGACGCGATAACGGAAAAAACCACCGTAGACATCTCAATAAAAGGGCACGAGGAAAAGTTTACAGCCTCGGGCGAGGTAGTAAAATTCGACGGTTTCCTGCGCGTTTATCGCGAATCGCATGACAACGAAGACGCCAACAGCGAAAACCGCACGCTGCCGGCAATAAAAAAAGACGACTGCCCCGAGGCCGAAGAAATAACGGCCACACAACGTTTCTCGCAACACCCGCCGCGCTACAACGAAGCAGGACTGGTTCACAAAATGGAGGAACTCGGAATAGGACGTCCGTCTACCTACGCCCCAATCATAAGCACCATACAGCAGCGCCAGTATGTAACCCGCGGCGACAAGGAAGGGACGGAACGCAAGTACGACGTAATAACCCTCAAAGGCGGAAACATAATTGAAACAACAAAAACCGAAATAACCGGAGCAGAGAGAAACAAGCTGTTCCCCACCGACGTGGGCATTGTGGTCACCGATTTCCTCGACGAGAACTTCCCCGAGATAATGGACTACAACTTCACGGCCGACGTTGAAAAACAATTCGACGAAGTGGCCGAGGGAAAGAAAGAATGGACCGGTCTCATGCACGACTTCTACGAGAACTTCGAGCCGCAGGTGGAAAAAACGCTTGCCGACAAGAGCGGCCACAAGGCCGGCGAACGGCAATTAGGCATAGACCCCCAGTCCGGACGCCCGGTGTTCGTAAAAATTGGACGCTACGGGCCAATGGTGCAGATTGGCCAGGCAGGCGATGAGGAAAAGCCCGTTTTCGCCACAATGAAAAAAGGACAAAGCACAGAAACACTCACGCTTGAAGAAGCGCTGGAACTTTTCAAACTGCCACGCACGCTGGGAGAGTTCGAAGACAAGGAAGTAAGCGTGGGAGCAGGGCGCTTCGGGCCATACATAAAGCACGACGGCAAATACGTTTCGCTGCCGAAAGACGAAGACCCGCTTAAGGTTTCGCTCGAAAAAGCCGTGGAGCTAATCCTCGCCAAACGCGAAGCCGAGGCCAAAAGGTTTATAAAAAGTTTCGAGGAAGACCCCGAAATGGAAATCCTTAACGGCCCATACGGTCCCTACATCTCATACAAGAAAAAGAACTACCGCCTGCCCAAGGACAAGAAAGAATCGGCAGCCGGACTTACATTCGACGAGTGCATGAAAATAATAAACGCCGAAACCGAAAAACCTAAAAAAACACCCCGTGCACGCGGCAAAAAGAAAGCATAATAAAAAACACATTTCGGAGCACGGAAAAATTATGTCTGACATAATTCAAAATATGTCTGACATATTTTAAAATACGTCTGACATATTTTTTTCCACGTCCCGGAAAGCCACAACCCCGAGCCGGTCATAAATTCAAACCATGAAAAGCATAATCCTCATCGGTTACATGTGCGTAGGAAAGACTACCATAGGAAAAGCCCTCGCCAAACAAATGGGCTGCACTTTCTACGACCTGGACTGGTACATAGAGGAGCGTTTCCACACCAAAATACCCGAAATATTCGCCCGCGACGGCGAGGAGCATTTCCGCGACCTCGAAAAACGAATGCTGCACGAAGTTGCCGAATTCGAGAACACCGTGGTATCCTGCGGGGGAGGAACACCTTGCTATTTCGACAACATGGACTACATGAACTCGCGCTCAACAACAATCTACCTTCAAGCCACAGCCGACACCATACTGGAGCACCTGGGCATGAGCCGCGGGCGCAGACCGCTGCTCGAGGGGAAAACACCCGAAGAACTCGACGCATACGTGCGCAAACAACTGTCGGAACGGGAACCATACTACCTTAAAGCACAACACATACAAGAAATAAGCCCACTTTACAACTTGGGAAAAATAAACGAAATAACAGAACAAATTATCAACAAACTGAACATCACCCAAAGGCAAAAATGAAAAAATGGCGCATTGAAGACTCAGCCGAACTCTACAACATAAACGGCTGGGGCGTTAGCTACTTCAACATAAACGAAAAAGGACACGTTTATGTAACTCCGAGAAAAGACGGCAAACAAATCGATTTGAAAGAAGTGATGAGCGAACTCGAGGCCCGAAACATATCCGCCCCGGTGCTGCTGCGGTTTCCCGACATTCTTGACAACCGGATTGAAAAAACCGCCACGTGTTTCCAGAAAGCAGCGAAAGAATACGATTTCAATGCAGAACATTTCATAATTTACCCCATAAAAGTAAACCAAATGCGCCCCGTGGTAGAAGAAATAATAAGCCACGGAAAAAGATATAACCTCGGGCTCGAAGCAGGTTCAAAACCGGAACTGCACGCCGTGCTGGCCACAAACATGGACTCCGACAGCCTCGTGATATGCAACGGACACAAAGACCAAAGCTTCATAGAACTCGCACTCCTGGCGCAGAAAATGGGAAAACGAGTATTCCTCGTGGTAGAAAAGCTGCACGAACTCGAACTTATATTCTCGACCGCCAAAAAACTCGGCGTGCGCCCCATAATAGGCATACGCATTAAACTGGCTTCGTCGGGAACCGGCAAATGGGCCGAAAGCGGAGGCGACGCAAGCAAATTCGGCCTCAACTCGAGCGAACTGCTCGAAGCAATACAGATTCTGCGGCAGCAAGGCATGGAAGACTGCCTGCGACTTATCCACTTCCACATCGGAAGCCAGATTACAAAAATACGACGTATACAAACCGCGCTACGCGAAGCCTCGCAATTCTACGTACAACTTCACACAATGGGCTTCAACATCGAGTTTGTCGACTGTGGCGGCGGCCTGGGCATTGACTACGACGGAACTCGGTCGAGCAACAGCGAAAGCTCGGTAAACTACTCCATCCAGGAATACGTAAACGACTGCGTGTACACATTTGTCGAAGCCTCGAACAAAAACAACATTCCCCATCCCAACATAATAACCGAAGGCGGGCGTTCGCTCACAGCCCACCACAGCGTGCTCGTGCTCGAAGTAACCGACACAGCCACGCAGCCCGAAATGTGCGAAGACTGGGAAGTAGGGCCCGAAGACCACCAGCTTGTGCGCGACCTTTCAGAAATTTGGGACAAGCTCTCGGCACGCTCCATGCTTGAAGACTGGCACGACGCGGAGCAGATACGCGAAGAGGCGCTCGACCTTTTCAGCCACGGTATCGTAGACCTCAAGACAAGAGCGCAGATAGAAAGCCTCTACTGGAGCATAACGCGCGAGGTAAACGGCATAGTGCACAACCAGAAGCACGTGCCCGAAGAACTCCGAAAGCTCGACAAGCTGTTAGCCGACAAATACTTCTGCAATTTCTCCCTGTTTCAAAGCCTGCCCGACTCTTGGGCTCTCGACCAGCTCTTCCCGGTCATGCCAATTGAGAGGCTCGACGAAAAACCCAATTGCAGCGTAACGCTACAGGACATCACATGCGACAGCGACGGTAAAATCACCGAATACATAAACTACATGCAACAGACATCCTACGTGCCGCTGCACAGGCTGCGCCACGGGGAGCACTATTACGTGGGAGTATTCCTTGTAGGCGCGTACCAGGAAATTCTCGGCAACATGCACAACCTCTTCGGCGACACAAACGCAGTGCACATCAGCGTTACCGACGACGGCTACACCATCGACCGCATTATCGAGGGTGAAACCGTGGCCGAGGTGCTGCGCTACGTGCAGTACGACCCCAAGCAGCTCACGCGACGTCTGGAATCGTGGGTAAAACACGCCATTGAAGAAAAACGCATTACGAGTGCCGAAGGCGAAGAGTTCCTGAACAATTACAGCACCGGACTTTACGGATACACATACCTGGAATTCAAAGAAAAATGAAAGAGAAACTCACAATAATAAAGGTTGGCGGCAAAATCGTCGAGGACGAAACATCCCTCACCGCCCTGCTGCGGGACTTCAAAGCCGTCGAAGGCAACAAAATCCTCGTACACGGAGGCGGAAGAACGGCCACCGACATAGCCGCAAGGCTGGGAATAGAAACCCGCATGGTCGAAGGCCGGCGCATTACCGACGAAAGCATGCTAAAGGTCGTCACCATGGTATATGCCGGGCTGGTAAACAAAAACATAGTGGCAAAACTCAACGCCATGGGCGTTTGCGCGCTCGGCATAACGGGAGCCGACTGCAACGTAATGCTCTCCCACCGCCGCGCAGCAGGCAAGGTAGACTACGGCTTCGTAGGCGACGTGGACAAGGTGGACGCAGAAAGGCTCTCTGGCCTTGTAAACGCCGGCGTTACGCCTGTGCTGGCCCCATTGACGCACGACGGCAACGGCACGCTGCTCAACACCAACGCCGACACCATTGCAGGCGAGACGGCAAAAGCAATGGCGGCGCTCTACGACGTTACACTGGTCTACTGCTTCGAGAAAAAAGGAGTGCTCCGCAATGCCGACGATGACGACAGCGTAATTCCAGTGATACGCCGCGACGACTTCAAAGCCCTTGTTGAAGAAAACATCGTAAACGGCGGAATGATACCCAAAATAGAGAACGCACTCGCAGCCACCGACTGCGGCGTAAGCCGCGTGGTGATAACTTCGGCACAGGCGCTCGACATCGAAAAAGGCACGCAGATACTCCCCTGACCGCGCTGCACGGGAATAACGGCCGCATAGCGATATAAAACCATAACATCACCTGCATGAAGACGTTAAGAGCAATCATAATGCTGGCAGTGCTGCTTGCCGCCCTGCCCCTGCACGCCGACAAGCGCAAGGACACACGCACGCGCGTGCTCATCGAGACTACGGCCGGCAACATCACCCTCGCGCTGTACGACGAAACGCCCGTGCACCGCGACAACTTCATAAAACTCGTAAAGGAAGGATTCTACGACGGCCTTCTATTCCACCGCACCATCGAGGGCTTCATGATTCAGAGCGGCGACCCCGACTCGCGAAACGCTCCCAAAGGCAAGCAACTCGGAGAGGGAGGACCGGGTTATACCCTGCCCGCCGAAATACTCTATCCGCAGTTTTACCACAAACGCGGCGCACTTGCGGCAGCGCGCGAGGGCGACGACATTAATCCGGAGCGACGTTCCAGCGGCTCGCAGTTCTACATCGTATGGGGCAAGACACATACGGCATCGCAAATGGCTGCCGAAAACGCACTAATGCTCGAAAACACCGACGGGCTGCTCGAAATCCCCGACGATGTTTGCGATACTTACGAGATAGACGGAGGAACGCCGCACCTTGACGGGCTGTTCACCGTGTTCGGCGAAGTTGTTGAGGGACTGAAGACGGTAAGGCAGATACAGAGAGCCAAAACCGATGTATACGACCGCCCGGTCGAGGACATTAAAATAATAAAAGCCACGGTGATTCCGCCAAAAACGGAATGAACACACCGATAAAACCGGCTTTTTTCGTTATCCAATTACTTGTTACAAACAAATGCGCCCCTGTATTGGGGCGCATTTGTTTTATCCTCTCCGAAAGCCTCCACCTTACGCCGCAACACGTGCTCCAAGCCCGAAGCCAAGACATGCCTTGCGCGACACGCGTTCGGCGCTGCCGGGAAATGTTAAATTGTGAACGCTTATTTTTTCGCCTCTCAGAGATAAAAAAAATTATGTCCGACATAATTCAAAATACAAGGCAGGAATTTCAAAATATGTCAGACATATTTTCGACAGCCTCCAAACCCGCTCCGGCAAAGGCTTTAGCGCGATTGTTAAATGCGGACAAAAACAGTCGGCCGTAAAAAACACTTCCGGCAATCCGCCACGCCATGGCGCACGCTGTGCTTCCCGGAATTGCGAAACAGCATTACACCATGGGCAGCTGCGTGCCGTTTATCTTGCGGTACATGTCGAGCGAGAACACGTCGGTCATTCCCGACACAAAGTCGATTACCGCCATTATTCGCCCGTACAGCGTTGGAGCGTTAATCTGATACTGCGACGATACCCGGCTCAGCAGCAACTCGCTATACTTCTTTTCAGGCGACAGTACTGCCTCGACCATCAGCCCCAGCAAGGTATATATTATATGATAGCCGGCCAGCTCGATGTCGAGCACATCCTTGCTGCTGTAAACGCGGCTTACCGCCACGCGGGAGCACTCCTTGTACGCCCGTGCCGGCACTTCGGCTATATGGTCTATCAGGCTGCCCTTGAACTGTCCTGCCAGTATGGCCTCCTCGTTCTCGAGGAAAACGCGCACGCATTCATGCTCCAGGCAGTTTATCACACACGAGCGGAAATACACGATTTTCTCGTTTTCATCGGTAACGTATGAGTAAGCGTTCTTCACATTCTCACGCTGTTCGCCCTCGAAAAAGCCGAGCAGCAGGTCGCGCGTCTCGTCGAAAGTGAGCAGCCGCAGCTTGTATGCGTCCTCTATGTCCATTATCTCGTAGCAGATGTCGTCGGCCGCCTCCACGAGGTACGCCAACGGGTGACGCACGTATTTTATAAGCCCGTCGCGGTTTTCCAAACAAAAAAGCCCCATTTCATCGGCGATTTTTTTGTATGCGTCGCGTTCCGATTCAAAAAAGCCGAACTTGTTTTTGGTAGAAAAGCTCGATGAAAACGGATATTTCACTATTGCCGCCAGCGTAGGGTAAGTCATGACGAAGCCTCCGCGCCTGCGACCGTGAAACTGGTGAGTGAGTATGCGGAAAGCATTGGCGTTACCGTCAAACCGCGTTATGTCGTTCCACTGCGACGGCGTAAGCCGCTCGCCCGTTGCCGGAACCACGTAATCCTGCAGGCGCCTGCCCTCTCCCTCGGAAAAGAAACTGGATATAGCCTTCTCGCCGGCATGGCCGAAAGGCGGATTGCCCAAATCATGCGCCAGGCATGCGGCCGACACGATAGCCCCCAGCGACGTGGCAAAGCTCGCGTCGAGTTCGGGGTGACGCTTCATGAGCACCTGCCCTGTGTCGATACCCAGCGAACGCCCCACGCTCGACACCTCAAGGCTGTGTGTAAGGCGGTTGTGCACAAACACACTCCCCGGCAGGGGGAACACCTGCGTCTTGTTCTGCATGCGGCGGAACGGGGCCGAGAAAATCAGGCGGTCGTAATCGCGCTGAAACTGCGTCCTGTCCTCCTTTACCGTATCGTAGCGTTCCTCGAGGCCGTAGCGTTTGTTGGTGATAAGTCTGTTCCAGTTCATCAAGTCCATGGTAGCACATTTTTCGGTGTTCCCGTGCCTGCCGTGCCCGGACGGTACGATTGCGGGGCGGAAACGTGTTTTTTGTATCACAAAATTAAGCCAAAAATAACAACCGCACAAGCAATCGCTTCAAAAGCAGGTACTCCGGCGGCCGGAACAGGTAAATAGAGCGGCCGGCCGGGCACGAGATGCGTCTGCTCCCGGAAAGTGCAGAATTTGTCTGCAAAATACGGCATTTTCGGCCGGGAAAAATGAAAACTGATTTTCAGTGCGTTTACCCCACATGGGAGCAAGGAAAAAATTAGTGGCTCGGATTTCGAAATCCGAGCCACTAATTTTAAAAAGCAAGCCACTAATTTTCCGCCCTTGAAAACCCGCTTGCAAACCTGCGCAAAAACGAGCACGCATCAGGATACGTTAACGCTGCTACCCGCCACCTGCGCACAGCCAACCGGCACATGCGTTATGCCGCACATCCGGCGCATACGGGCATAATTATAACATTTCAACATTCGGGCAACATACATTAACACGAAATTGCGTAACTTTGTAAGTTAAAAGTAAGAATGTTCATGAACATGAAAGTAAAAGTAATAAACCGCTCCCACCACCCGCTGCCCGAGTACGCCACGACGGCAAGCGCAGGGCTGGACCTGCGCGCCAACCTCGACAGCCCCGTAACGCTCCAACCGCTCGAGCGGAAACTCATACCCACAGGACTTTACATCGCACTGCCCGAAGGTTGCGAGGCACAGATACGCCCACGTTCCGGCCTGGCGCTGAAACACGGCATAAGCCTGCTCAACACACCGGGCACAATCGATGCCGACTACCGCGGCGAGATAGGCGTAATACTCGTAAACATCTCGAACGAACCTTTCGAGGTGCGCGACGGCGAACGCATAGCACAAATGGTGATAGCCCGCTACGAACAAGTGGAATGGGAACCGGCCGAATCGCTCGACGCCACCGAACGCGGCGCAGGAGGCTTCGGGCACACCGGACGCAAATAGCACAAACTGCATTTAAAACTTCGATGAAACCGCGTTTTTTAAAAAATCTACTGTTAATACCCCTCTTTGCGGCATTCATGCCGGCATTATATGCCACGGCTGCCACAACAGACACCGGAAGCCGCAAGGTAAAACCGACGGCAAAAAACGCAACGCACATAAGCGACGAACAACAACGCCGCTTCAACACGTTTTACCTCGAAGCAGTGGTGCAGCGCGAAAAAGGCAACGCCGACGCCGCTTACGACCTTCTGCGGCATGCACTCGAGATAATTCCAAACGCACCCGAAGCTCTCTACGACATGGCGCGGCTCAGGCTTATGTATAACGTGGACGACACTACAACCAC
>URSZ01000098.1 GCA_900550635.1 uncultured Prevotella sp.
GACGGCAAAGTCGCACCCGAGGTTGCGGACTTCGCCGTCGTTGTTTGAGGAGGCGCGTCCGTTGTCGTTGTTCGTGGTACGCCTGATGTAATCGTCAATTTGGCGGTATTGGAAAGCCGCGTCTATCGTCAGGCGGTGTTTGCCCGTGTGCAAGGGTCTGGCGGTAATGCCAACATTGATGTTGTTGCTGTTTTCCGGCTTCCGGCTTGAATTCCCGCGCTCTATGTCGTCTCCCGTGCCGAACAGTTCACGGCTGGTAGGCAGGCGGAGTGCATACTCGTATGATAGTTTCAGCTGCACGTGCCGTCCCAGGAAATAGGTGCTGGCCAGGCCGCCGCCCCAATATAAGGAGGTATTGCTGAAATCCTTGTAGTTGCTTCCGCCGTCCGGGTCGAGGTAGGCTTCCAGGTGGTTCAAGTAATTCTTCACGAATACTGAAGTGTTCCATCTGTCTTTGTAGTCGTATTTGTAACTCAGTCCGGTAACGGCTTTCATGCTTTGCCGTGGGTGTTCGTATTCGGGCTTGGGCTGGGTTTCGTCCCTGCCCGAACGTGAGAAAGTGGTGAAGGTGGTGCTCAGAGATACGGAATGGCCGCCGGCGGGGAAAAGTGCCATGCTGAAATTGGCCGCGCCGTTGTTGTCGCGGTAACGGTATTTTGTGTAGGCCAGCTCCCCGGGGGCGCTCTTTGGCTCGCTCTTTTCCCCGAGCCAGTTGTAGTTGCACCGTGCCGTGTCGGCGGCATAGGACTCGCCGAAATTGAAGTTGCCGTTAAGCGATACGTGCAGTCCTTCCAATACGTTGAATTTCTTTTCGTAAATAAGTTGGGGCATAAGGGTATTGGCGGTTGTGTAGCGTGCCCCGTACACCCAGTTCATGTTTGAGGCGTTCTGCGTCTGTTTGTATTCGTATCCCCAGGTGAAGCCCAAAAGCAGGCGGTCGGCCCAAGGCTTGTCGACGATGCCGGCTTTGAGTATCGCGGCTTCGTTGTGGTATTTGGCATGGAACCGGCGTACTTCAAGGTCTTCGTACACCACGCTGTTGCCGGTCTCGCCAAATTTGGTATAATGGTCTATGTTGACTTTGTAGTCGTTGTCCGAGTAGTTTTGATAAGCGTTCAGCGAGACGTAAAAGCCGCTCTTCGTGGTATGCTCCGCATAGGCGTTGGTCTTATGGGTGTTGAACGAGCCGAACGAGTAGGAGGCGTTAACACGGGTACGCCGGCTGTTGTCAGTGATGATATTGATGGCCCCGCCGAGCGCGTCGCCGCCCAGTTCGACAGGCACTACGCCCTTGTACACCTCCACGCGCTTTGCCAGGGCGGCCGGGATATTGTTCAGGCCGAAAGCCGAACTCATGCCGTCCATCGGCACTCCGTCGATGAATACCTTTACGTGGCGGCCTGAAAAACCGTTCAGCGTTACATTGGCCTCGGAGCCTACGCCTCCGGTGGAACGGATTTTTACGCCGCTGATTTTGTCGATTACATTGGATAAGTCCATCGTCGTGTTTTTAAGCTTGCCGGTTTCTATCAGCGATACGTTGTAGGCCAGCCGCTGCACTTTCTCCGCCTGGCTCAGCCCTTTCACCACCACCCCGTCCAGCATACGGGAGTCTTCCTGCATTTCGAACTTGATGAGGTTTTCCCCGGCACCGGGGGCGAATGTCTTATGCGAGGGCTTGTATCCTAAAAAGCTGACGGAGACACGGACCTCGGGGTAATTCTTCTCAAGCCGGAATCCGAACTCGCCTTTTTCATCGGTAGAGCCGCCTGCTATGAAAGTATCGTCCCCGCAGGAATGTATTTTTACTGCCGCATAGCCCAGCGGCTCGTGGGTCGTACTATCCGACACTGTTACCTTGACGACCTGCGCGTTTATGTTTGCACAAAATACAGGCAACAATACGGCCAGGATGGATTTCATTTTAGTTCCGCTCATCTTGTTTGGGGCATAAATTAAAACGACTGCAAAGTTATGTCTGCGGCCACATGCGGAACAATCGCTATTTCTGGGTATATAAGCGCCGGATATGGTTAAAAAGCGCGCATTTTATGGCCGCCCGTCCCCGTGAGCGATAGAAGCAGCGTCCTGTGCCGTGCTTTTTGCTTCCGGCCGCAGGGTCCTTGCGGCGGCAAAAAAAACATGCCTGACATATTTTGGATTATGTCAGACATGTTTCGAATTATGTGCCTTGTATTTTTTCTTTGCTCCCGTGCAGGGAGAGCGTGCCGGAAACCAGTTCCCGCTTTCCCGGCGCGGGAAACGACGTTTCCCACGTCCGTTTTCCATGTCCCGTATGCCCGCGCCACGTTGTGCGCGCCGGTTCAGCGGTAGTATTCGTACATATGTTCGAAGTATACCCTCATCAGGTTGGCGGCCTTGTAGTCGTCCATCATCGGGCAGTAACCGGCGAGCACCAGGCGTTCCTGCCCCGAGGAAATGTCATAGAAGTCGCATTTCTCGACTATGACGTATGACTTGTTGCCTGTCTGGGCCTGCACGCCGATAAGGCAGTAGGAATTAAAGGCGTCGCCCCATTTCACCTTTACCAGGCCGAATGCGGCGATGTCGTTGCTCGACGTTGAGAAAAAGTATCTTAGTAACGGGAACTTGTTGCTGCCTGTCGTCTCTTCCACGCTGTATGTTTTGGCCGGTTGCCCCATGAATGCCACTATGGTATTGTCGTCTCCCTGTGAATCGTCGGGCAGGACGCATAGCCAGTCTTCGGAGGAGTAACCGGAGCTCTTCGCCCCGTAAAATACGTTAAAGCGCACGACGGGGTAGTTCAAGAATTTTTCATAGTTATAAGCGAAATATTGTTCGCCAAGCAGGCGCCCGGTTATTTTCACCATGCGGCAGTCCATGGCCTTGCTTATCTTTTCGAAAGGGAACTGGGATGCCTGTGCCTGCGCCAGGACGGCGGTTGCCAGCAGCAGGACGGTGCAGATTGATTTTTTCATGGCGGTATGGTTTTGCGGTTGTGTCCTATTGATGTGTAAATATAGTGAAAGGCGAGCGCAGAGACAAACGAAAAAGCAAGTTTTCAAGTTACTGCTGCCCATTTGCCGGTGTTTGCACCCGTTGCGCCCCGGCCGCAGCCGGCGAGCCGCAGCCTATATTATCCGAATATACGCCAAATATATTTAAGCGGCCGCTGCCCGGGTGAATTTTATTATGCGTCCCCGGGCGGCAAAGGTTACGCCGGGCGTTTCAATAAGGATTGTGGAAAGAACGCCTGTGGGCGGGCAGGGCAGCGTGCGTATTCCTCCGCGGCGCCGTGCCCGGTGCGGGGTGAAAATTATGTCTGACATATTTTGAAATATGTCAGACATAATTTAAAATACCTCGGACATGTTTTTTCCTTGCTCCAAGGTGTATGAAACAGCCCGGAAACGGATTCCTGTTTCCGGGCCTGCAAAAATGCGGCACTTACGCCCCGGCGTACTCTGGCCCGGTGGCGGCCCCGCTACAGCTCGTTCTTGTAGATTTCGGCCAGCGCACCCTGGTATTGGCGCTCGATGTTCATGTAAGCCTCAAGGTTGCGGTAAATGTTGTCGGCTTCGACGTAATAATCGGTAATCGAGATTTCTCCTCCTTCAACGGCTTTGCGCAGTATGTCGAGCGTTTGGTTGAGGAGTGCGGTGTCGTAGGTGTCTTTTGCCTTTTTAAGTTTTTGTACTTCCTGTATGCGTGCCTTTACGCGGTTTTCCACCTCAATGCGGGCGTTGTCGAGGCGCAGCTGTGCGCCTTCGTGCTGCGCCTTGGCCGTTTTCATCTTGTTTCGGCTTGAGAACAGCGGGAACGACGCGCCCACGAGGAAACCGTTGCTGGCTTCGCTGCCTTCGGTGTTGCGGCGGTATCCTATTTCGAGCTTGGGTATCCAGTTTTGCTTGTTTACCTTTATTTCCTGTTCCAATGCCTGCTCGGAAGCCTGCGCCGTAAGTATGTCGTAATCCGAAGCCATGGCCTTTGATAGCATTGTTTCGTAGCTGTCCGTGTGATTGCTCGTGCCGTAGTCGTCGGCATTGAATGTGAGCGGGGCGTTGCCGTTCAGTGCGGTGAGCGACTGCATGGCCGTCTGTTGCGACGCTTCCATTGTGGCCACTTCGGTTTGTATGTTCATCAGGTCCATTTTTATCTTGTTCACTTCAAGGGTAGTCGCTCCGCCGTTTTCGAGCTTCTTTGTGAACAGGGCGAGGAGTTCTTCGGTATTCTTGCGCCGGAGGTCGAGCAGCGCTTTCATTTTTTTCAGGTGTATGAGGTCGAAGCAAAGGTTCTTGGCACTGAGCAGTATGTCTCGGCGTGCGGCCGAGTATTGCAGGTCGAGTGTTTCGCGTTGCAGTTTGCCCGACTTGCTTCGTGCGGCGTAAACTGTGGGGAAGTCGAATCCTTGCGATACAACAAGCTCCGAACTAGCCACGCCGCTTGCGCCCCTGCGAAAGAACGGGCTGTATTCAACCGAAGGGTCTTCAAGGTTGTTCTGCGACTTGATTTCGGCCGTGGCGGCTTCGTTGTCCTTGCGCAAGGCTTGCAGTTCCTTGTTGTTCTGCTCAATGCTTTTGAGTACGTCGCCTATGCCTTGCGCGCCCGCCCCGGCGGCGGGAAATGCGAGCAGCGCGAGCATTATTATGATAGTTTGTTTCATTGCGGGTTGTTTGTTGGTGTGTCTTGTTTTATGATGTTTTTCCTGTTCATCAGCTCGTAGACTATGGGTATGATGAATGCGTTCAGGAATGTCGAGGTAAGCAGTCCGCCCAGTATAACCTTGGCCATGGGGCTTTGTATCTCGTTGCCGGGCAGCCCGCCGCGCAGCGCGAGCGGAATGAGTGCCAGAGCAGAGCACAGCGCCGTCATGAGTATAGGGTTGAGGCGGTCGAGCGAGCCGTGAACAATGCTTTCGCGAAGCGGTACGCCTTCTTCGCGCAGCATGTTGTAGCGGTTGATTAGGAGCATTCCGTTGCGCGTGGCAATGCCGAAAAGCGAGATGAAGCCTATAATGGCGGGAATGCTTACCTCGCCCGTTGTAAACAGAAGCGTGAACACACCGCCAATGAGTGCAAGCGGAAGGTTGAGCAGGATAACGCCGCTTTCGAGCGCGTTGCGGAACTGCATGTACAACAGCAGGAATATTATCACAATGCTTATAATCGAGGCGAGCAGGAGTATGCGGCTTGCGCTTTGTTCGCTCTCGAACTGGCCGCCGTATTCTATGTGGTAGCCTTCGGGCAGTTGTATCTGCGAGTCTACGCGTTCCTGTATGTCGTTTACAACGCCGCGCAGGTCGCGCCCGCTTGCGTTGGCCGAGATTACAATCTTGCGTTTTACGTTCTCGCGGTTAATTGTGTTCGGCCCGGTGGACGAAACTACGTCGGCCACGTTCGAGAGCGGGATTTTCTCGCCGTTAGGTCCGTCTATCATAATGTCGCGAATCCGTTCCATTGTACCGCGGTTCTCTTCGTCGGCTCGGACTATGAGGTTGAAGTTCTTTCTTTCTTCATATACTTGCGATACTACCTCGCCCGCCATGTTTACCCTCACGAATTCGTTGAAGTCGGAGAGAGGTATACCGTATTTTGCGAGCATTTCGCGTTTTGGAACGATTGTAAGCTCGGGGCGTTCTATCTGTTGCTCCACGTTCAGGTCGGCAATGCCCTCAACGTCGCTAATTGCGTCCTTTATCCGGTTACCTATGGCGAACATCTTGTTCAGGTCGTCGCCGAAAAGCTTTATGGCAATGCTTGCCTGCGTTCCGCTGAGCATTGCGTCAATCCTGTGGCTGATAGGCTGGCCTATTTCGATATTAGCGCCCACTATTGTCGACAGCTTGTGCCGCACATCGTCGAGCAGTTCCGCGTGCGAGCGGTCTTTCAACTCGAAAGGCGCTTCTATCTCCGACACATTCACTCCCAATGCGTGCTCGTCCAGCTCGGCGCGTCCGGTTTTGCGGGCCACGGTCTGGATTTCGGGGATAGACAGGAGCAGTTCTTCTGCCTGGCGTCCTATCTTGTCGGATTCTTCAAGCGACACGCCCGGAAGAGAACTGACGTTTATGGTAAAAGAACCCTCGTTGAACGAAGGAAGGAAGCTGTGTCCCAAAGTAAAAAACATTCCTATTGCTGCTGCAAACAGAGCGAGCGTACATCCGAGCACACTTTTCTTGTGTTCCAGCGCCCAGAGCAGGCCGTTACGGTAATGTTTCTTGAGCCATGCGGCAACGAAAGCCTCTTTCGGGATGTTGCCGCCCTTTACTTTGTAGCCCAGCAGATAGCTGCAGAGAACGGGAGTAAGCGTCAAGGCTACTACGGTTGACGCAAACAATGCTACAATGAATGCAATACCCAGCGGGATGAGCATGCGCCCTTCCATGCCGCTAAGGTAGAACAGCGGCAGGAAACTTACTATTATAATGATTGTGGAGTTGAGAATAGGCATGCGTACCTCGCGCGAAGCGTTGAACACCACCTCGAGTATGGGCCGCCGTTGCCCTTCGGGAAGTGCGCGGTTCTCGCGCAGGTGTTTCCACACGTTTTCAACGTCTACTATGGCGTCGTCCACGAGCGAACCAATAGCTATTGCAAGTCCGCCCAGGCTCATCGTGTTTATGCTGAGCCCCATGTAATGCAGCACCATGAGCGAAACCAACAGCGACAAGGGCAGGGTGATGAGCGATATAACCGTGGTGCGTACGTTTGCAAGGAAAAGGAACAGCACGAGCACTACGAATATTGCTCCTTCGTAGAGCGAATCCTGCACGTTGTTGATAGAAGCGTCAATGAAGCGCGACTGCCGGAATATGTCGGTTGAAACTTTCACATCGGCCGGCATGTTTTTCTGCAGGTCTTTCAATGCGGCTTCCAGTCGCTCTGTCAGTTCTATCGTGCCGGTATTGGGTTGCTTGGTTACGGTTAGCAACACGGCCGGTTTCCCCTCAATCGAGGCAAGTCCTAACTTGGGCTGTTGCCCTCCAACTTTCACGTCGGCTATGTCGGCAAGCATTACGGGGTTCCCGTTTTCGGTTTTTATTACGGCGCGTGCAATCTCTTTGATGTTGTCGGTCGAAACTACGCCGCGCACTATGTATTCGTTACCGTACTGGTATATCACTCCGCCGTTGGTGTTCTGGTTCATGCCTTTTGTTACGGCGAGCACTTCAGTCAAGGTAACGCCGTAGTGCTTCATTTTCTCGGGGTGCAGCAGTATTTGGTATTCCTTTATGTCGCCTCCCAGGACGGCCACCTGTGCCACTCCTCCGGTCGAGAGCAGGCGCGGGCGTATGGTCGTGTCGGCCAGCGTGCGCAGGTCGAGCATTGAAGTGCTGTCGGCCGTAAGTCCTACGATAAGCACCTCGCCGAGTATGGACGACTGCGGGCCGAGCGTGGGCCGCCCCACGTTATCGGGCAAGTCGTCGTCAACTGTGGCCAACTTTTCCGACACAATCTGCCGCGCGAGGTATATGTCAGTATCCCAGTCGAACTCAACCCACACCACCGAGAAGCCGGTGGTAGACGAAGAGCGCACGCGGCGCACGTGGGTCGCTCCGTTTACGGCAGTTTCTATGGGAAACGTTACGAGCTGTTCCACTTCTTCGGCCGCCATTCCGTTGGCTTCGGTCATAACTACCACTGTCGGGGCGTTTAGGTCGGGGAACACGTCCACCTCGGTGTGATAAGCCGTATACAACCCGCCGATTACAAGCAGTATTGAGGCTACAAGCACCAGCAGGCGGTTTTGCAGTGAAAAATGTATTATCTTGTTCAGCATGGCTGCGGATTATTAATGGTTATGCGTGTGTGCGGGGATGGCGTTGCTTGCCGAAGCCAGCTTGATGTGCACGGCACCGCGTGTCACTACGTTTTCGCCGGCTTTCAGTCCGCTGCAAATCTCCACCCGTTCGCCGTCAGATTCACCCAGCTTTACTTCGCGCTTCGTGTAACAGTCGGCGTCTTGTCTGATATAGACAAAGTTAAGTCCCTGTTCCTCTGTTATGGCGCTCACCGGCAGACTTATCACGCCTGTGCGTTTGTTTGTAAGCAGGTACACTTCGGCAAACGACCCGGGTATTATCCCGCCCACGTTGTTGAACTCGAACGTAACGGGTATGTAAGCCGATACGCCCGCCGATGTCTTGCCGAAAGCCATAAGCCGCCCGCCCATGGCGCTGATGTCGTACACCTTGTCGCTGTAAGCCGTCTTGAACTTTGCTGACTTCAGGTTGCTCAGCTCGCCGTAGTACCTTTCGGGCACATCAGCCTTGAGATACAGCCTGCGGTTCTGCGTTACGCTGGCCAAAGGCTGCCCTACGGCAACGTAGTCGCCTTCTTTCACGAGGCACGTCTTTATGTATCCCGATATGGGCGACTTTACGTCGGTCTCGCCCTTGTCGTTGCGCGATATGGCCTCGTAAGCCACGCGCGCGTTCTCGTATGCGGCTTTTGCGGCGTTGAAATCCTTTTCGGTAACAATCTTGTCTTTCACTAACTTCGCCGCGCGCTCATATTCCTTTTTTGTGGTTTCATAGGTTATGCGGGCGCGTTCCGATGGGTCGCCGTCCTGCAACTCCTTTCCCGAAATGGTGAACAGCGGCTTTCCTTTTGCTACGGCCATGCCTTCGGTTACGGGGCGCACGAACGAGACAATCCCCGGCACATTGGCCACAATTGTAGCCTCGTCGCCCGTGGCTTCCATTATCTTTCCGCCTACGGGCACAACGCCGCAGAAGTCGCCTGCCACGGCCTGTTCCACTGCCACTCCGGCGGCCTTTGCCTTTTCCGGACTCATGACAATCTCGCCCGAGTGAGCATGTTTTTCCTCCGCGTGTGCCTCTCCGGCCTCATCGTGCGCGGCATGGCTGTCGGCCTTGTGCCCGCACGACACCGCGAACGCAAGGCTTAGAACTCCTAAAATAAGTTTATCCTTAAGCATAAGAATTTTGATTGTTGTATGTTTCAAATTATTATGCTGCAAAATTACGTATAAAACGCTGCAACTAAGGTGCGAAGGAGTGCAACCCGGTTGCAAATGTCGGCAGTGCAATGAATCTTCCGGAACATTTTTGTGTGAGCGCAATGATTCTGTATAAATATGGCCTGTACCGCTGTGTAAGCGCGCGGTTATGTGCGGAATTTGCCGCAATGGCATAAAACGGCAGTCGCAACGCATGAAAAACAACGGTGAATATTCATTTTCGGAAGCGGGAAAAACGTCCCGCAGTTTTCACACGTTTTTGTGTCTTTGTTGCGGGGTGTGCAAAGGGGCAGGTAGGAGCAAAGAAAAAATAGGTCTGAGAAAATTTAAAAAAGGTCCGAGGAA
>URSZ01000099.1 GCA_900550635.1 uncultured Prevotella sp.
GCAAAGCCAGCCATAGCGCACTGCAAAAGCCGGTTAAAACGGGAGTTTTCGGCGCATACATGAAGGTATCGCTCCTCAACGACGGCCCCGTAACGATATGTATGGATACGAAAAACAAAGAATAAACCATGACACTCAACGACCTTCAGAACGAGGTGGAAAACTGGATTAAGACCTACGGCGTGAGGTACTTCAGCGAACTTACCAACATGGCCTGCCTTACCGAAGAGGTGGGCGAACTGGCACGCATCATGGCCCGCACCTATGGTGACCAGTCGTTCAAAGCGGGCGAAAAGTCCGACCTGGCCGACGAAATTGCCGACGTGCTTTGGGTGCTCACCTGCATAGCCAACCAAACCGGCGTAAACCTCGACCAGGCCATGCGCAAGAACATCGCAAAGAAAACAAAACGCGACAACACACGCCACCTGAATAACACAAAACTAAGAGACTAAAGACTTAACAATATGATACCCGAAGAAAAAGAACACTGCTGCTGCCACGGCGAAGGGCACAGCCACGAAGACGGACATTGCTGCCATAACCACGAACACGGCGCAGAGGGAGAACACCATTGCTGCCACAACCACGAACACGGAGCAGAAGGCGGCCACCATTGCTGCTGCCACCACGGGCACGACGCTGCCGCCGAGGCCGTGAACCTGTACAACCTGATAAACGACACGCTTGCAAAATACGATACCTCGATAGGCGACGAACAGGCCTACCACGCAGCTGCCGGAATAGTCGAGAAGCACGCCGCCGCCAACAACACGGCCGACGTGAAACGCTTCCTGCTCGGCGCCGTGGAGCTTACGTCGCTCAAAGTAACCGACAACGAAGAGAGCATACTCGCAATGGTCGAGAAGGTAAACGGCTTTGCCGACGCATATCCCGAGCTGCCCAACGTAGCCGCAGTTTGCACCTACCCCAACTACGCCTCGCTCATCAGCCAGTCGCTCGAAGCCGACGAAGTTAGCGTTACATGCGTTTGCGGAGGCTTCCCCTCATCACAAATGCTGCCCGAAATAAAATGCGTGGAAACCTCGCTCGCGCTCAAGGACGGAGCCGAAGAAATCGACACCGTGCTGCCCGTAGGCAAGTTCCTTAGCGGCGACTACGAGTCGATAGCCGAAGACCTTACCGAGATGAAAGACATCTGCGGCTCCAGGAAACTCAAGGTAATTCTCGAGACCGGCGCATTGCAAAGCGCCGCAAACATCAAGAAAGCCGCCATATTCGCAATGTACTGCGGTGCCGACTTCATAAAAACCTCCACCGGCAAGATTTCAGTAGGCGCAACGCCCGCGGCAGTCTACGTAATATGCACTGCCATAAAGGATTACTTCGATAAAACAGGCAACCGCACGGGCATAAAGATTGCCGGCGGCGTGAAGACCGTCGAAGACGCCGTGGCCTACTACACCATTGTCAAGGAAACACTCGGCAGCGAATGGCTCACGCACGATTTGTTCCGCATTGGCGCAAGCAGCCTGGCCAACACGCTCATTAGCGACCTTACGGACGGCAACGCAAACTACTTTTGAAACACGCGCGCCGCGCGGCAGCAACAGTTGCAAGCCACACGGCACGTAAGAAAAATTATCTCTGAGATATTTTAAAATATGTCTGACATAATTCAAAATATGTCAGACATATTTTTTCTGCCCCGGCACGCGGCCTTGCGGAACACAGACAAATTCGCAACGCTCCGCCCTATTCCTCCACAAGATAATACACTCCGGCTCCGAGTTCGAGCGTTTTGGCCTCAACTTTTCGGCCAAGATAGTCGTACACCTCGGTTTTTCCCGGTTTCACCGCATACTCCTCGCCCGGTATCATGCTCCACAAGGCCGTTATGCGGCGTTTTGCGGGCGTTTCCCATGTTGCGTGGTACTTGCACCTGTCCGTGCGCAATTCAGGGCGTGTAGAGCCTTCGGGCAACATGCGCGCGAGAGTTTCGTAAGCATGAAAGGCCGGTTTGGGCGAGAAATCCTTGTGCACAATGCCGTAATACGACTCCCAGTCCGCCGGATTCTTCTCGAAAGCCCGCAGATGATACCAGAACACGCGGTCCAATCCGTAGGCAAACGAGATGATGAAAGCCCGCGCCACGCGCTGCGCCTGAATCTTTTCGTTGCGCACGGGCGAATCAATGCGAGTCTGTATTATTATGTTGCCTTTCAAGTCGCTGCGCAGCTTGTAAACTGCCGCCACCGGCTCGTGCACGTCCTCCGTTCCTGCAAGTATGAGCGGTATGAACTCGTCGCCCGGGCGCAGGTTGGCCGCGCTCAGGTAACGCGCCGAGCTCGAGGGAGAGAACATCCACCTGTACTGCAAATCAACGCCCCGCGCGGCGTCGGTCCACGTTGGAATCTCGGGCAGGCCGCGTTTCTTTGCCTCGTCGCCCCACCAGTAAACAAAGCCCAGGTGCAGGGCGGCGTGCACGTCGGACGGTCGTGTAACGTACCCCTTGTTAGTCCATGCGTTGTAGTAAAACGGCACGCCGTTGGGGCATACCAGCGTACCGCCGCGGCGCACGTAATCAACCACGTCGGCCTCGAATGCCTTGGGGAAGTACTCGCCGTAGGCCGCAAGCAGGAAAGGCGTTTCCTTGGGGTCGAGAGACTTTATCTCCTTGCACTTTATGTACCTCACGCTGCGGAAAACGGTAAAATAATCCTCGTCCTGCTCGGTGGAGAGCTGGATGTCGTGTTCCGGGTCGCACACTGCGGCCAATTCCCCTTGCCCGGGCGTGAGACCGACTTTGCTGCAGGCATACGGCACTACCTCGCGCCAGAAATCCTTGTGCGACGACATGCCCGGCGGCGTGGAAAAACCCGTCTCGGTGAGCCACAGCGGTTTCTCCCACCCTTGCAGGCGCATTACGTCGGCTATGCGGCGGAAGCTGCGGGGCAATTCCTCGGGTGAGTTGTAGGAATGGAAGTTCATCACGTCGAAAGCCTCCACCGTGCCCGGCTCGTTGCACACGCGCGTAAAGAAAAGGCTGTCAGCCTCCCCCATTCCGCCGAACACCACCTTGTGCCCGCCGTCGGCCGCACGTATTATTTTCGAGGCCTCGCGCAGCATGAGGGCATAATTTGAGGCCAATTCTTCGGGCGGGAACTTGCGTTGCAGGTTTATCTCATTCACTATCTCCCAGTAAGGCACGCGCCCGGCATAGCGTTGCGCCACGTGCGACACGTATTTGCCGTATGCGTCCATGTCCTGCCAGCCCCAGCCCTTGTCGGTCGTTCCCACTACGATAGGCAGCAGCTTCATGCCCGCCGAGTCGCAACTCTCGAGCACGGCGTCGAACACAGTGTTGTCGGCCTTGTCCTTTCCTTTAGGAAAAACCGTGGAAAAATCGAAGTCAGAGCGTATCGTGGCCGCCCCGGCGCGGAGCGCGTGGGCTATGTCGTCATGGCGGAGGTCGAAGTCCATGCTGCGGCGCGTGATGTGCGAGCAAACGCCGTAGGCGTCGCGCAACACCGGTGAACACGGGAACAACGGCTCCACCTTGCGCATTTGCGCAGCAAGCGGAAACGCCACCGAAACCGCCACCAAGGCGGCAAAAAACTGTCGTACTGTTTTCATGGCCCGGAATTTGGATTATCGGTCATAAAGATAGGCATTTCGGGCACGCCGCGCGCAAAAATCCCTGCCTTTATCGCAAAAAAACGCATTTTCCGCGCCAAGCGGCCGACTGCGGCGGGAGGCCTCCTCCACGACTTCCGGTAATGAATATTCATTCATCCGGGAAATGTTCCCAAGAGGCCATTTCGGAGGGTTAAAATACCACATCGGAAAACCCCTCCCGCAGAAAGAAAAAAATTAGTGCCTTGTATTTTAAAATATGTCCGACCTATTTCAAAATATGTCCGACCTTTTTTTACCCGCCCGGAATGCCCGTAAATACAGGTGGTGCACGAGGTGCCATTTCCCCCACCCCGCAGGCGGTTTTTGCGAGTGCATGGTTATTCTCTTTCACGCATAAATATGCAGCGCGGAGAGTGGCACTGCCCCATGCGGGAGGACATAAAAAATGCCGGCTGATTCCTCTGCCGGCACGTTATGAGGTTGCAAAATACGTTACATTTTCCTTTCGACCACGAAATCGATGTATGCCATGAGTGCGTCGCGCACGGCCTTGTTGGAATATCGCGATACAATTTCGCGCGCTTCGTTGCGGAACCGGTCCATTACCTGTTCGGCATACTCTATACCGCCGTTTTTCTTTGTAAAGTCCACAAATTCGCCGATTTCATCGTGCGAAACAGTGCCGTCTTTCACCTTTGCGGCTATGTCGAGCATACGTTTGTCGCCGGTGGTTTTGAGCACGTGTATTGCCGGCAGAGTCAGTTTGCCTTCGCGCATGTCGTTGCCGGTAGGCTTGCCTATCTCGCTGCCTTCGAAATAGTCGAAAATATCGTCGCGAATCTGGAAACACATGCCTATTATCTCGCCCAAGCGGTGTGCGTCGGAAATTTCGCTTTCATCAGCCTGCGACGAAACAGCGCCAAGTTCGGCACAGGCGGCAAAAAGCTCGGCCGTCTTGTGGCGTATCACATCAAAATAGGACTGTTCCGAAATTGCACGGTTCTTGATGTTGGCAATCTGCTTCACCTCGCCGTCGGAAAGCAGCTTGCCCAGCGAAGAAATGCGCCTTACAATGCGCATGCTGTCGGTGAGCGTGGCCTGTTCGAGCGACGTCGAGAGTATATAGTCGCCCACAAGCACTGCTATCTTGTTGTCGTAAACAGCATTGACAGAGCTTTGGCCGCGGCGCTCGTTGCTTTCGTCAACAACGTCATCGTGCAGCAGGCTGGCAGTGTGAAGCAGCTCGAGAGTAATGGCCGAACGGTAGGCTGCCTCGCCCACAGTACCGAACTCGCGCGCCACGAGCAGAACAAGCACCGGGCGCATCATCTTTCCGTTGCGCCGGCGCACATGCCCGAGCACCTGCCCGAGCAAATCGTCCTCATGCTGGAGTGCGGCCTCGAATTTTTCGCGATATACCTTCAATTCGCGCGAAATTGGCTCGTATAACTGCTCTAATGTTACCATACTCGCGTTTTGAGGTACAAAAGTACTAATAAATTGCAACCTGTTGCCCGATTTTAGCTACATTTACCGTAAAATTGGGATATATGAACAAATTATACCTGCTCGACGCTTACGCTTTGATATACCGCGCCTATTATGCGCTCATCCAAAAGCCGCGAATCAACTCGAAAGGAATGAACACCTCGGCCATTTACGGCTTTGTCAACACGCTCGAGGAAGTAAGGACACTATTCTCGCCCACTCACCTGGCCGTGGCCTTCGACCCCGCAGGCAAGACCTTCCGACACGAAATATACGAGCCTTACAAGGCACAACGACAGGAAACTCCGGAAGACATACGCAAATCA
This sequence comes from uncultured Prevotella sp., assembly GCA_900550635.1. GTDB lineage: Bacteria > Bacteroidota > Bacteroidia > Bacteroidales > Bacteroidaceae > UBA6398. Next base: position 5,415 of record URSZ01000099.1, read on the forward strand.
GTGCCTGTAATAAAAGACATCATCAGAGCCTACAACATCCCCATACTTGAAGTGGAACACTATGAGGCCGACGACGTGATAGGTACCGCAGCAAGCCGCTTTGCCTCGGCAGATACGGAAGTTTACATGCTTACTCCCGACAAGGATTACGGGCAACTCGTCGGACAAAACATCTGGATGCTCCGCCCGATGAAAGGCGGAACTTTCGAAAAGCTCGGCCCCGACGAAATAAACGCAAAGTACGGAATCGACAGCCCGAAAAAGGTAATCGACCTGCTCGGACTAATGGGCGACAGCTCGGACAACATACCGGGCTGCCCGGGAGTGGGCGAAAAAACCGCCGTAACACTTATAAAACAGTTCGGCGGAATCGACGCACTGCTCTCCGGAAAAGACCAGCTCAAAGGTGCGCTGAAAAACAAGGTAACCGACAACGAACAACAGATACTGCTTTCGCGCGACCTCGCAACCATACGCACCGACATCCCCCTGCCCTTTTCGCTCGACGAACTGAAACTGCACGACATCGACCGGGAGGAGGTGCGAAAACTGTTTTCGGAGCTCGAGTTCCGCAGCCTTTTGTCGCGCGTTCTCGGAGAAGGCAAAAAATCCGCCCGCTCAGTGCAAATTGAAGGCGATCTCTTTGCCGTAAATCCGACCGAGGACACGGAAGTTCAGAAAAAAACGAATCTCAGAGGGTTAAATTCGGTTGCTCATACCTATAAACTCGTTGAAAATAAGGAAGAAATGCGCGCGTTAAGCCAAAAATTCCTGTCAGCCAAAACTCTCAGTTTAGATACTGAGACCACTGGAACCGACGCTATGACAGCCGAGCTCGTAGGTCTGAGCTTCGCCGTCGAGGAATTCGAGGCATATTACATACCTGTGCCGCCCGAACGCGAAGAAGCACAAAAAATCGTCGACATCTTCAAACCCGCATACGAAAATCCGTCGTCGCTCAAAACAGGTCAGAACATAAAATACGACATGCTCGTGCTGGCACGCTACGGGGTAGACATAAAAGGAAAGATGTTCGACACCATGGTGGCGCACTACGTCCTGCAACCCGAACTTCCTCACAACATGGACGCGCTCGCCGAGCAATACCTCGGTTACTCGACCATAAAAATCGAAGAACTCATAGGCCCGAAGGGCAAGAAGCAGAAAAACATGCGCGACCTCCCACCCGGCGACGTCTACGAGTACGCATGCGAGGACGCCGACGTAACACTGAGGCTCAAGAACGCACTTCACGACGAGCTCGTGCGCAACGACGCAATTCAGCTGTTCGAAGAAGTGGAAATGCCGCTCGTGCGCGTGCTCGCAGCCATGGAACTCACCGGCGTGCGTATCGATACCGAAACGCTGCGCGAGACATCCGAACTGTTCACCCTGCGCATGAACAAACTGGAAGAGGAAGTCTTTGCCCTTGCAGGCGAGAGTTTCAACCTTTCTTCGCCCAAACAGGTGGGCGAAATACTTTTCGACAAGCTGAAGATTGACGAACGGGCCAAACGCACCAAGACCGGACAGTATGTAACCTCCGAAGAAGTGCTCGAAAAGCTCCGCCCGCGCCACGAGATAGTCGACCGCATACTCAATTACCGCGGGCTGAAGAAACTTACTTCCACCTACGTCGATTCGCTCCCTACCCTAATCAATCCCTCCACCGGAAAGATACACACGTCGTTCAACCAAACCGTAACCAGCACCGGACGGCTAAGCTCCAGCAATCCTAACCTGCAGAACATACCCGTGCGCGGCGACGACGGCAAGGAAATACGCAAGGCATTCATTCCCGAGCCTGGCTGCACGTTCTTCTCGGCCGACTACTCGCAGATAGAACTGCGCATAATGGCCCACCTGAGCGGCGACAAGCACATGATAGAAGCCTTCCTTGAAGGCGACGACATTCACGCCTCGACCGCAGCAAAGATATACCACAAACCTATCGGCGACGTTACGCGCGACGAGCGGCGAAAAGCCAAGACGGCCAACTTCGGCATTATCTACGGCATTTCGGTGTTCGGGCTGGCCGAAAGGCTCAACGTGCCACGCAGCGAGGCCAGGGAACTGATAGACGGTTACTTTGCCACTTATCCGCGCGTGCGCGAATACATGGACGAGAGCATTGAACGGGCGCGCCGGCAGGGATATATCGAGACGTTGCTGCGCCGCCGCCGTTACCTGCCCGACATCAATTCGCGCAACGCCATAGTGCGCGGATACGCGGAGCGAAATGCAATAAACGCCCCCATACAGGGCAGTGCGGCCGACATAATAAAAATAGCCATGGTCAGGATTTACAACCGCTTCCTCAGCGAAAACCTGCGTTCCACCATGATGTTGCAGGTGCACGACGAATTGAATTTCAGCGTCGTGCCCGAAGAACGCGAAATTGTAGAGCAGATAGTAATACACGAAATGGAAAACGCCTACAGCCTCAGCGTTCCCTTGAAAGCCGACTGCGGATGGGGCGCCAACTGGCTCGAAGCGCACTGACGCTTCGCTCCCCGGCCGTCCCCTACCCTGGCAAACCAAGCCGCAAGTCGCCTTTTGTCTGTATAATTCAAGCCGGTTTTCACCCCGCCCGGGAGGTGGCAAAAAATATGTCTGACATAATTCGAATTATGTCAGACATATTTTAAATTATCTCAGAGATATTTTTTCTTTGCTCCCATGCGGGTGTAAGAAACTGTTACACAGTTTTCGGAATATCCCGCCGCGAACGTCTGTTTTCCCAAGCCCGTAAATTCGCTTCCCGTTTCGTTTCTCTTGCTACCTGCCCGGCCTACGCACCGGCGTGCACAGCCATGAAAACGGCAGTAATACTCTGCCGGAAAGCCGCAAAAAAAGCGGCAGGAAGGGAATCCCCCACCCTGCCGCGTATTGTTTTCGATGTGTTGTGCCTCGTGTCGCCCGCCGTTTACGCCTCTTCGTCGAACGCTGCGCTTATTGCGTCGGCTGCAGCGCGGAACTCCTCCTCTGTGGGCTTGAGTTTCTCGCGGCGGAAATCCATGTCCTTTTCCGACTGCATTGGTATGAGGTGTATGTGTGCGTGCGGCACTTCAAGCCCCAGCACGGCCATTCCCACCTTGCGGCACGGAAACGCCTTGCCCACTGCCTTGGCCACTTTCTTTGCAAACACCGTCATCCTCGCCAGCTCGTCGTCGCTCAGGTCGAAGATGTAATCCACCTCGCGTCGCGGAATTACGAGCGTGTGGCCCATCACCATCGGGTTAATGTCGAGAAATGCGTAGAACTCGTCGTTTGCGGCACATTTGTACGACGGTATCTCGCCTGCCGCTATCTTTGAAAATATGCTTGCCATTGCCGTAACGTTTTAAATGGTTATCCTACCGAGATATTCATTATCTCGAACTCTACAACTCCCTGCGGAATCTTGATTTTTACCACCTCGCCCACCTTGTGTCCGAGCAATCCTTGCGCCACGGGTGTTTGCGACGATATTTTGCCTTCGCGCAGGTTGGCTTCCGATTCGCTCACGATGGTATATTTCATCCTGGCGTTGTTCTTTACGTTGCGCATTTCGACGGTCGAGAGAATCTGCACGGTATCGTTCTTGAGTTTGCTGGCATCTATTATCTTGGCTTCCGCTATGGCGGCTTTGAGTTTGTTTATCTTCATTTCCAGCATTGCCTGTGCCTCTATAGCAGCGTCGTATTCGCTTTTTTCAGAC
>URSZ01000100.1 GCA_900550635.1 uncultured Prevotella sp.
GTAACATCGAGTGCGGTTCCTTCGCCAACTTACGCACTTCTGCCGTCATCTGTCTTTGCGCCCGGCTTCGCCGTAGCCCGCTACGCCTTCAGCCGGGCGTAAAGCTATCTGCCAGGCATAAGCACGCAATTCGACGAAGCCTAATGACCGATTTGGGTTGAAAGAGCTAAACGGCCTTTCTCTCGCCCCACGGCTTGGTTGTTGTGACCTTTTAGGCAAAAATGTGGCGAAAAACTTTGTTATTCGCTTGTCGTTGCATTTAACTTTCATTATTTTTGTAAAATCGGAAAATACGGGTGGCCTCTGCTAAGCGGCGCTCCTTCTCTGGCTTGTACGGCCGGGAGTTTTGTGCCCTCTGTTTTTTCCGCCGGTCCATGAAAACAAACTAAACGTAAAAATGAATATGAAAAAAATTGTAGCGCTCTTGTCCCTGCTTTTTGTCTTTACCGTTACATACGGTGCTTCCATAATCAGGAACGCGGCCCCGGCCGACACGAGCCAATGGATTTGTTTCCGCAAGGTAATCAATGTAAAAGGTAATCCCTCGAAAAACAAGTTGCGTATCGCAGCCGATTCCAAGTACTGGCTGTGGGTGAACGGCGAACTCGAAGTTTACGAAGGCGCATTGAAGCGCGGCCCAAATACGAAGGATACTTATATCGACAACATAACCCTCAAGAATTTAAAGGAGGGCGAGAACACCATAGCCGTGCTCGTGTGGTATTTCGGCAAACCCGGATTCAGCCACCGCACTTCGCCGTGCGGCGGATTGTATTTCGACCTCCGCGTGGGGCGTGAACGTTTCGGCAGTGACGCTTCCTGGCTTACCGTAATGCACCCGGCGTATTACTTGCCTGCAGGCGAGATTCCCAATTTCCGCCTCAGCGAGTCGAACATCGGCTTCGACGCTCGCAAGGACATAAGCAACTTCTTCAGTACGGAGTTTGACGATTCGTCATGGCAACACGCCGTTGAGGTAGACGCACAGACGGCCGACTGGAACAACTTCGTCGACCGCTCCATACCGATGTGGAAAAACTACGGCCGCCGCCGTTACGCTTCCGAGCGTCGTGAGGGTAACAAGGTTATTTGCACACTGCCGTATAACGCACAGGTGTCGCCCGTTCTCAGGGTCAAGGCACCGGCCGGCAAGGTTATCGACATACGCACCGACTGCTACCGCACGGGTGGCGGAGAGACTAACGTGCGTGCCGAATACATCACCCGCGACGGCGAACAGGAATACGAAAACCTCGGCTGGATGAACGGCCACGAGATAATCTATACCATTCCCGACGGCGTGGAGGTTATGTATCTCGGATATAGGGAAACGGGGTATGATTGCGACTTCTCGGGAATATTCGTTTGCGACAACCCCGACCTAAACCGCCTGTGGCGCATGTCGCAGCGTACTCTGTACATCACCATGCGCGACAACTATATGGACTGCCCCGACCGCGAGCGCGCACTCTGGATAGGCGACGTGACTAACGAACTTGTCGAAGCGTATTATTCTCTCTCGCCAAGCGCAAACCTGCTCACGCGCAAAAGCCTTATAGACTTTACCGGCTGGCAAAAGCCCGACAGCGTGCTTTATGCACCCGTACCCCAAAGCAACTGGGATCAGGAACTGCCCATGCAGTCGATGGCAATGATAGGTATGGGAGCATGGAACTATTACCTCGGCACGGGTGACGTACAGACCATTCGCGACATCTTCCCCGCGGTAAAACGTTACGTACACATGTGGAAATTCCAGCCCGACGGGCTGATAACCTACCGCCGCGGCGGCTGGGACTGGGGCGATTGGGGCACCGACGCCGACATGCAGGCCATGTGCCAGCTGTGGTATTCCATTACGCTCGAGTATTATGCGCGCCAGGCCGAGCTGATAGGCGAGAAGGAAGAGGCCGAATGGGCCCGCACTACCAACGAGGCGTTCAAGGAAGCCATTCACAAGGCCTGCTGGACGGGAAAAGCATACCGCCACCCTACCTATGAAGGCAAGACCGACGACCGCACGCAGTCGCTCGCCGTATTGTCGGGCGTGGCTCCCGAAAGCGAGTACCCGCAGCTGCGCGAGATATTCAATACCGTCGAGTTTGCCAGCCCGTACATGGAACGTTACGTGCTCGAAGCCATGTGCGAGATGGGCAATATACAGGATGCCTTCAACCGTATGGAGAGACGTTACAAGCCAATGGTCGACAGCAAATACTCTACACTTTGGGAGCTCTTTACATATTCAGGCAAGGACGGCTCGAGCTACAACCACGCGTGGAGCGGCGCGCCGCTTATCATAATGTCGAAGTACGTGGCAGGCATACATATCGTGAAGCCGGGATTCAAGGAGTTCAAGGTGTGCCCCGAGCTATGCTCGCTGAACAAGGTATATACCGTAGTGCCGACATCCTACGGCGACATATCGCTGAACGTCGACAAGAGCAACGGTTACTCGCTCCGCCTCGTCGTGCCCGAAGGCACGTCGGCGCAAGTGTGCCTGCCGGCACAGTACAGCGGCTTCCTCATGAACGGTAAGCCCGCAAAACTGCAGAAAACCGACGACGGCAAATACTACACCGCCAATGTCAAGGCCGGAGCCTACAGTTTCGTAGCCCGGTAACGCAAGAATTGTATAATTTAATATCATCATACACTTGTACCCCGCATTCCTTAAACGTGCGGGGCACATTTTTTAATGTCCGCTCCATGCCGGGTGCAGTCTTTGCCCCGTCGCCCGCCCGGCAAAAAACGTTGAAAACCCAAGGCGTGGAAACGGGCATTTTCGGGCTGAAAAATTGAAAACTCATTTTCAGTTTGTAAACCCCACATGGGAGCAAATAAAAATTATGTCCGACATAATTCAAAATATGTCTGACATATTTTAAAATATCTCAGACATATTTTCGCGCCCCTGAAAACTACATTGAAACAAACCCTAAAAATGCAGACAAAAATGTAAAACAAAAGGGCGCGTTTGCAGGTGCGGGCTTTATTTGTTAATTTTGCAGAAGATACGCACTGCCGCTGCGGCATGATTCCGTTGATATGCGCGTACCCTTATGCCGGCACACGTGTGTACGTGCTCATGTATGGGTGTATGCGGTTGCGGCGGGGCGGCGTTTCAGTTTTCCATGTTTCAATAAAACAATACCGTAAATGGGAGTTACCCTTGTGATTCTTGCCGTATCGGCAGTATTCTTTGCCTTGGGCAAAGTCCGTTCCGACATCGTGGCCTTGTGCGCCCTCATCTGCCTTATGCTTTTTGGCATTCTTACCCCGCAGGAAGCCCTTTCGGGCTTTTCGAATTCGGTGGTGATTATGATGATAGGCCTTTTCGTGGTAGGCGGTGCTGTGTTCCAAACGGGGCTTGCGCGGATGATGGGCGGCAAGATAATGGGAATGGCCGGAAACAGCGAGTTGCGCCTGTTCCTGCTCGTAATGTTAGTTACAGCCGGAATAGGGGCTTTCGTGAGCAATACAGGCACGGTGGCCTTGATGCTTCCCATTGTCGTAAGTCTTGCGGCCAGCGCCAAAATGAGCGCGAGCCGGCTGCTTATGCCTTTGGCTTTTGCGAGCAGCATGGGCGGCATGCTGACGCTGATAGGTACGCCTCCCAACCTTGTTATACAGGAAACGCTTACAGAGAATGGCTTTGAACCGTTGTCGTTTTTCTCATTTCTGCCTGTGGGTTTGATATGCCTGGGGGTGGGAATAATAGTGCTGTTGCCTTTGAGCCGCTGGGTGCTGTCGAAGAAGAAAGAACGTAAATCGCAAGGAGCGGCCGACGGGGGAAAGACGCTTGACCAACTGGTGGAAGAATACCGCCTGGAAGACAACCTGTCGGTGCTGCGCGTGAATGGCAAGTCGCAAGTCATAGGTAAGACGATAGCAGAACTCGACATACGCAGCCGCTACGGGCTTTCGATACTCGAAGTGAGGCGCGAACCGGTGCGCGGAAAAAGACTGATGAAGAACGTGGAGCAAACTCCCGCCGGACCGGGTACAAAGCTGCGCGAAGGCGATTTGCTTTACTTCATAGGCGACAAGGACAAGGCTTCAGGTTTTGCCGAAGAATATTCGCTGGAAACATGCGTGACATCGGCACAACAAGGTTCGGAGAAAAAGGGCGCGCTCGACTTTTACGACATAGGTATAGCCGAAATAGTGCTTCTTCCAAACTCGCCGCTTGTAAACCGACTGCTTAAAGAGTCGGGCTTCCGCTCGAAGTACAGCATAAACGTGATAGGCATACGCCGCCACGGGCAGTATATAATGAACCACCTGCCGGGAGAGAAACTGCATTCGGGCGATGTGCTGCTGGTTCAGGGAACATGGAGCAACATAGCGCGTCTGAACAACGAGGACGAGCGGTGGGTGGTGCTCGGGCAGCCGCTGAAGGAAGCTGCAAAGGTTACGCTTGATTACAAGGCGCCGGTGGCTGCCGCGATAATGCTTGTTATGATTGCAATGATGGTGTTCGACTTCATTCCCGTCGAGCCTGTAACGGCAGTAATGATTGCGGCCGTGCTTATGGTGCTGGCCGGGTGTTTCAGGAATGTCGAGGCTGCATACAAGACGATAAACTGGGAAAGCATAGTGCTTATCGCGGCCATGATGCCCATGTCGGTGGCTCTGGAAAAGACCGGCGCGTCGACAATGATTTCGCATTCGCTGGTTAACGGCCTGGCAGGCGTGGCCGGTCCGGCCGGACTGCTTGCTGGCATTTATTTCACAACGTCATTGCTCACGATGTTCATAAGCAATACGGCTACTGCCGTGCTCATGGCTCCCATAGCCCTGTCTTCGGCAACGGAGTTGGGCGTCAGTCCGTATCCTTTCCTTTTTGCAGTGGCCGTGGGTGCGAGCATGTGCTTTGCCTCTCCGTTTTCAACGCCTCCCAATGCGCTGGTAATGCAGGCCGGGCGTTATACGTTCATGGACTACGTAAAGGTGGGCTTGCCGTTGCAGTTGATAATGGGTATAGTAATGGTGCTCGTGCTGCCTTTGCTGTTCCCCTTTTAAGCATTTCGTTTTTTGTTGGTTCGAGTCTGCGGATTGAAAATAAAAATGCTAATTTTGAATTGAAATAAAACATTGTGCTATGAGATTAGTAAGATTGCTGTTGGTGTCGGCCGTGCTTTTTGCCTGCACCGGCGCACAAGCTCAGGAAATAGTTTATAAATATCGCGTATACCTGAAGGATAAAAAGGAATCGCCTTATAAAAAGAGCCGGCCGCTGGAGTTCTTGTCGCAAAAGGCTCTCGACAGGAGGGCCAAATGGAAAATAAAAATCGACGACAAGGACCTTCCCGTGTCGCCGGCATATCTGAGCAAGCTGGCCGTGAACGGGACTAAGGTCCTTTGCATGAGCAAATGGAACAATACCGTGCTTGTCCAGAATACCGACAGTACAAAGTTGGAAGCCTTGGCCGGGCTGCCCTTTGTTAGCAAGGTGCAGAAGGTCTTTGCCGGCACGCTCTATGAATATCCGGATGATATAAAGGAAAAGCGCCTTGCCGAAATAAAAGATTCGCTCGCTCATTCAGCTACTTTTTACGGCGCGTCGTTCGACCAGGTACACCAGCTTAACGGGACACTGCTGCATAACGCCGGCTTCCGCGGCAAAGGCATGACCATTGCAATAATCGACGGAGGATTCCATAACGCCGACGCAATGAAACTTTTGGATAACGTGAAGATACTTGGAACGCATAACTTCGTGCGCCCAAATCAAAGTGTATATGACGAAAACAGCCACGGGATGAGCGTCTTGTCGTGTATCGGCGCGAATAAGCCTAATGTACTTGTAGGCACGGCGCCAGAAGCGGAGTTCTGGCTGCTTGTTAGCGAAGACAGTTACTCCGAGACACCGGCCGAAGAGGATTATTGGGCGGCGGCTGTGGAGTATGCCGATAGCGTGGGCGCTGATGTGGTTAACACTTCGTTGGGATATAATGATTTTGACGATGATTCGATGAATGTAAAGTATTGCGAGCTCGACGGCAAGTCACGTCTTAACAGCCGTTCCGCTTCGCTCGCCGCTTCGCGCGGACTCATGCTCGTGCACAGCGCAGGCAATTCCGGCAACGACAGTTGGAAACTGATAACTCCTCCCGCCGACGCTTTCAATGTGATTACAGTGGGCGCTGTTGTTAGGAGTGGGGAGAACACATTGTTTTCTTCTTTGGGAAATACGGCCGACGGGCGTATAAAACCCGACATTATGGCTATGGGACAAGCTTCTGCTGTGGCTCGTAGCGACGGGCAGGTGGGCCATGCAAGCGGTACGTCGTTTTCTTCACCGATAACGGCCGGCATGGTGGCTTGTTTAATGCAGGCTTTGCCCGAATACAAGCCAGAGGAGATAATAGATTTGTTGCACAAGAGCGGAAACTATTCCGAACATCCCAACAACATATACGGATATGGCATTCCCGATTATTGGGAAGCCTACCTGAAAGGGCGATACCGCAAATGAACGCTGCCGTTTCCTTATATGAACTGACTTGCAGGATACGCAACGCTATTAGCACGCAATTGCCGGGCTCGTATTGGGTGCGTGCGGAAATCAGCGAGGGAAGGCAAAACGCCAACGGCCATTTTTATTGCCGCTTTATAGAGAAGAATGCTGCGGGAACAGACATCGCGTCGGCTGCAGGAATTATATGGGCCGGCACATACGTAACCCTTCGTGCGAGGTTTGAGAGAGAAACCGGGCAAAGGTTCGGGGCGGGCATTAAAGTGCTTGTCAGGGTTAGGATAAACTTCCACGAACGTTACGGGTTGTCGCTGCTGGTAGAAGATATTGACCCTTCTTACACGCTCGGCGACATGGTTCGCCGCAGGAAAGAGATTATAGACAAACTTACAGCCGAAGGCGTTGTTAACCTTAACAAACAACTGGTACTTCCCCGTCTGCTTTTGCGCATAGCTGTGATAACTAGTGAGACAGCTGCCGGATTCGGAGATTTTTGCAACCATTTGGCCCACGGCGGGCACATGTTCAATATTAAGATAAAGTTGTTTCCTGCCATAATGCAGGGCGATAAAGTAGAGCAGTCCGTTATTAACGCGCTCAATGCGGTATTGGCCGAAAGCAAGGACTGGGACGCCGTCGTTATTATTCGAGGCGGCGGCGCGGTAAGCGATTTGAACGGTTTCGACACTTATCTTCTTGCGGCCAACGTAGCCCAGTTCCCTCTGCCTGTAATTACGGGCATAGGGCACGACCGTGATGAAACCGTTCTGGACCTCGTTGCCAACGTGCGTTGCAAGACTCCTACGGCCGTGGCCGATTTTCTTATAGAGAGGTTATCGAAGGAACTGGAACTGCTCGAGAATTGTGCGGCAACGCTCAAGGTTTGTGCCCAAAACAAACTTAACGCACAGTTACAACGCATGGATTCGTTCGTGGCATTGATACCGTTGGTCTTTTCGCGGGTAATAGACAAGGAAAAAGCCCGCTATAGGATATTGTCGGAAAGACTGCCTAATGCCATACAGAATGTATGCCGCGGAGAACGTTCCCGGTGCGAGCGTCTGGTAATGCGTATGGAAATGAATACTAAAAGTATGATTGCAAATATGCGGAATCGCCTGCTGCATGAAGCGGAAAGGCTGCAATTTGTAGTACCGGCAGTATTGTCACGCCAGAAACAGCGTCTCGAAAGTTGCGAAAGAGGTATAAGGCTTGCACAACCCGAGCGGGTTTTGAAACTGGGATTTTCTTTAACCTTGAAAGACGGTAAAGCCGTTACCGATGCTTCGCAGCTCTCTCCCGGCGACAGGATAGTAACCAGGCTGTCCAACGGAGAAGTGACCAGCAGGGTAGAGTAGCCAATATGAGATTTACGAAACCAAACAAGTTTAAACAGGAAACAGGATTATATGCAAAACGAACCGACAAATTACGAACAAGCCATGGCCGAACTGGAAAACATCGTGGCCAAAGTTGAGAACAACGAGATGAACATCGACGACCTTACGGCACAACTAAGCCGTGCACAGCAACTCATTAAATTTTGCCGCGGGCGTCTGCTCAAAACCGAAGAAGAAGTGAAGAAAATATTGTCTTCCGATACGGATGTACAGGAAAATCCTGCTGCAAATGTCAATGCCGGCTTATAAAATCGCGCAATTTTATGAGCAATAGGCGTTTTAATGGCCTCGTACATCGGCAGGCAAAAGCAAAATCGTTATCTTTGCCCGCGGAACAGGCCGTTAAAACGAGTGTGTCGATTAATAAAAACAGCCTCATAAAGTAAACAGGGAAACAGCGCTCCTATATTATGGGCGTTTCCGTTATGTTGTATCCAGAATAAAACGTTCACAACATGGATAAGAAAAAAATCATCATTCCGGCAGTTATAGTTGTAGTTCTGTTAATTGCAGGCCTGGCGTATCTGTATGTAAGTCTCCAGACGCAGAAGAAAAACAACGCCGAGTTGAAGCAACTGGCCGATATGGACAAGAAAGAAATGGAGAACGAGTACGCACAGTTCGCCTTGCAATACGACGAGCTTAAACGTTCAATAAAGAACGACTCGCTCATGGAGCAACTGAGCAAGGAACAGCGCCGCACGCAGGACCTGCTGGCCGAACTCAAGCGCGTAAAGAGCGATGACGCAGCCGAGATAACGCGCCTTAAAAAGGAGTTGGCCACAGTGCGCGCCGTATTGCGCAGCTACATACTTCAGGTCGATTCACTGCAACGCCTGAACACAGCGCTCGCCAATGAGAACCAACAGGTTAAGGCACAGTACAACGATGCCACAATGCGCATAAGCAGTCTTAACACCGAAAAGGCGAACCTTACCGAAAAAGTGGCAATAGCCTCACAGCTCGACGCTACCGGAATATCCATAGCGCCGCAGAACAAGCGCGGCAAGAAAGCAAAGAAGGTTAAGGACGTAAGACGTTTCGTTGTCAATTTCACTATTACAAAGAACATTACGGCCGCTACGGGCAACCGCCAGGTTTATGTGCGCCTGTTGCAACCTACCAACAGCGTGGTTAACGCTTCCGGATCGTTCGATTACGAAA
>URSZ01000101.1 GCA_900550635.1 uncultured Prevotella sp.
CGGAGCTGCCGCGCCAGAGCCGCTTCATTCAGTGCAGAGCCGAGCGCGCCGAGGTCGTGGTGCATGCACACGCCTTTTATCTTGCGCGTGGCTCCGTTGAACAGGAAGCCGTGCTCCTTGGTGAACGAGAAAGAGCGCACGCCGAAGCGCGTGAGGTTTTCATCGACTGTCTTGCCGTCCTTGGTGACTGTTGTACGTAGTGTGTAGAGCGACGGCGTTTCGGGCGACCAGAGACGCGGCAGCTTGAGCGTGATGGTAGCCTGTGCCTCGCCTTGAGAACCGAAAGTGCCGGTGCTTTGCGCCACTACGTTTCCCTTGTCGTCGAGCACTGCGAATTCAGCCCCCAGTCCGGCTGAAAATCCTTTGCGCAGCTTTACGTCGGCCTTGACCTGCGCCTCCGACTTAGATACCTTGGGGGTCGTTATGCAGACGCCCCAGGTGTCGATTGCGTCGTCACCGCTGAGTATGAGCTTTACGGGGCGGTAAAGTCCTCCGCCGGGATACCAGCGGCTGCTTTTTTCGGCATTTGTCAGCTTGACGACGAGCGTGTTCTCCTTGCCGCCCTCCTTGATGTAGGGGGTTACGTCCACACGGAAAGGAGTGTAACCATAAGCCCAGCCGCCGGCTTTCTCGCCGTTGACGTAGACCTCCGGCTCGGCCATCGCGCCGTCGAAAAGCAGCTCGGCGTGTGTGTACTGTTTGGGCACCTTGAAAGTGGTGCGGTATTCGCCCTTGCCTATCCAGGGAAGCGCGCCCGTGGTTCCGGTGTTGAGCACCGTCACTTCCTTTCCGTTACGCACTTCTTTGGTGGTATAGGTGTCTATTCCCTCGTCGAACTCGCCAGAAATGGCCCAGTCGTGTGGGAGCACCACCTCCTTGAATTCGCCGCCGTTGAACGAGAATGTCCATCCGTCGCGCAGGGTCTGCTCCTTGTGCACTTGCGCGCACGAAAGCATGGGCGCAAAAGCCGCCGCAATGCAAAGTAATTTGTAATTCTTCATATTCCTTATGTTATTGTTGTGTAATCATTCTGCGACACTGTCATGCCCTCCTCCGGCCTTGACTATCTTGAAGAGTTTGTCGGACGGGCGTATTTTGACATCTACGGGTATGGAGACGTGCTCGCCCTTGTGCGCCGTATCCACTTCGCCCAGCTCGTAGCGTATCTCGGAGGCGTTGAAGTAGACTGCGCCGGTTGTGGGACCGGTAACGAGGAGCTTGTCGCCCTTGTTTATCTCCGTGGCTTCGATGAGGAACTCCCCCACTCCGAGTTTGGAGAAATACTTTATGCCGCGGCCGGCATATACCTTGCGTTCGGTGGCCCGGGAGCCGTATTTTTCGTTCCATTCCCCGAGGCGCTGCCCCAGGTAGTAGCCGTCCCAGAAGCCGCGGTTGAAGACGGTGGCCAGGCGTGCGTCCCATTCGTCCTTGCGTTCCTCGGTGTACGTGCCGTCGAGCACGGCCTGCAGCGCCTCGCGGTAACATTTCACCACGGTAAGCACGTATTCGGGCCCGCGTGCGCGCCCTTCTATCTTGAATACGCGCACTCCGGCCTCCACCATGCGGTCGAGGAAGCGTATCGTCTTCAAATCCTTGGGCGAGAGTATGTATTTGTTGTCGATGTCGAGCTCGGTGCCTGTCTCGCGGTCGCGCACGGTGTAGGAACGCCTGCAAACCTGAAGGCACTCGCCGCGGTTGGCGCTGCGGTTGAGGTTGTCGAGGCTCATGTAGCACTTGCCGCTCACGGCCATGCACAACGCGCCGTGGCAGAACATTTCAATGCGCACCGGCTCGCCCGACGGGCCGCAGATGTGCTGTTCTTCTATCTGCCGGTGTATCTCGGCCACCTGTTCGAGCTTCAGCTCGCGCGCCATGACGGCCACGTCGGCAAACCGGGCGTAGAATTTGAGCGCCTCGGCGTTGCTGATGTTAAGCTGGGTGGAGAGGTGTACCTCCATGCCCTTTTGGCGGCAGTACATTATAACGGCCATGTCGGACGCTATTATTGCCGAAATGCCCGCCCCGCAGGCGGCGTCGACTATCTCGCGCATTTGCGCCATGTCGTCGTCGTAGATTATGGTGTTGACCGTGAGGTAGCTTTTCACCCCGTGCTCGCGGCACAGGGCGGCAATCTCGCGGAGGTCGGCTGTGGTGAAGTGGTTGGCCGAGTGGGAGCGCATGTTGAGCGTGCCCACGCCGAAGTACACCGAACCGGCCCCGGCGGCGAACGCGGCGGCCAGGCTCTCGCGCGAACCTACGGGAGCCATTATCTCAAACTGTTTTATGTCTAACTTTGTCTGCATTTTCTACGGTTTTGCAAGCCCGATGAAAATCAAGTTTCTAACCTGCCCGAAAATATGTGCCTTGTATTTCGAAATATGTCCGACCTATTTTAAAATATGTCAGACATATTTTTTCGCAGCTCCTAACGGGGGTCAAAGCAGCGTAAAATTACGCAAAATTTTTTTTACACGGATTTTTTTCCGAATTTGTCTGTATCGGCCGTAAGGCGTATGTATGCCTGCAACAGTATTATCCCGGCCACAGTGAATGCCGCCGCTACGAGCAGCGCGTCGGCCGTGCCGCCGATACAGTCAATAAGCCCGGTGTCGGGCATGGTGTGGAACAGTACTACGCCGAGCACGTTGTTGAGCACATGGCACGCAGCCGGCACGAGCAGGCTGCCGGTGCGCACGTAGAGCCAACCGAGCAGGAAACCTACAATGAACGCCACGGGCATTTGGGCGGGATTGATGTGAACGGCCGCAAACAGCAGCGACGATACGGCTATGGCCACCATGGGGCGGTAGCCTCCTTCGAGCAGCGAACCGATTACCACGCGGCGGAACACGATTTCCTCCACTACCGGGCCGAACAACGCTATGCAGATTACGCATAGCGGGTTGTACATAAGTGCGGGCAGCTGGTCGGCCGCCATGTCGGGCAGGCCGAGAAGTTCGTTGACTATGTTGGCCACCGCGATAAGCGCCAGCATTATTAACATGGCCATCGGCACTGCACGGCGGCGGCTTTGCAGCCCGGAGGCGGGCGTAAGCATTTGCCACGCATAGAGCGCGCCCACCGTAAGCAAATAGGCGAACAGCAGTTCGATTCCTATCACCGTGGGTGCAAGGATGGCGGCGGATACCTGCCCTGTTTCTTCAGGGCTGCCGCTTGCAAACGCGCCAAGGATGAAAGTTCCTATGGCCGGGACGATGGCCTGCATTGCAAGGAAAACAAAAGTTGCTATTATTGCTTTTTTCATGGTCGGTAATATTTTCTTTAGCCTAAAGACGGGACTTTCACAGTCATGACAGCCTGTCTTTTACAACATCGGCAGCCTTGTGTGCGTCGAGGTCTATCTGCGCCCGCAATTCGTCAAGCGATTGGAACTGCCGCTCGTCGCGCAAGCGCGAAACGAATTCCACTTCGAGCATACTGCCGTAGATGTCTCCGCTGAAACCTATCAGGTATGCTTCCACACTCGTGTCGTTGCCGTTATGCACCGTGGGACGAGTGCCTATGTTCACGACAGCGGCGTATGCCGCCCCGCCCACATGCGCCACACAGGCGTAAACGCCGCGGGCCGGGATTATCTTGTGCGACGAAAAGGCGTCGATGTTTGCCGTGGGGAAGCCTATCCGGCGACCTACGCGGTGGCCTTCGACCACCGCGCCGCCGAGCGAGTAGCAGCGCCCCAGCATAAGGGCGGCAGCTTCGACATTTCCTTCCGTGAGCCGGTGGCGAATCTGGGTCGAGCTTACCTTCAGCCCGCCCGGGGCGATAAACTTGCCGGCCTGCACCACCTCAAGCCCTACCTGTTCCCCCTCGCGGCGGTAGTCGTCGAAAGTGCTCCCTTTGTCGTGGCCGAAAGAATGGTCGTAGCCCACGATAAGCGTAGCCACATTGAAACGTTTCACGAGGTATTCCTTCATGAAATCCATGGCAGACAGGCGTGAAAGCTCAGGAGTGAAATCTATTACGGCACAATAGTCTACACCTGCCTTCTCAAGCAGGGCGCAACGCTCGTCGAACGTAGTGAGAAGGGGTTTTACCGTGCCGGGATTGAGAACGTCAGCGGGATGACGCTCGAAAGTAACCGCCATAGACACGCAACCGCGGCTGCGGGCCATGCTTTCAACCTGGGAAAGCAGAAAACGGTGGCCACAGTGCACACCGTCGAAAAAACCTATGGTGGCTACGGCCTTTTTATCGGACAGGCAGGAACTTTCGCGCAGTATTTTCATGTAACAACGGCTTTAGGCAAAGATTTTCATCCAGTCGCCCGGGCTTTCCGAATGAAGCGCATGCAAACCCGCGCCGCGCGCTGCCGCACAGTTGTCGGCGCTGTCGTCGATAAAGAGCGTTTCTTCGGGATTTACGCCCGATTCCTCCACGGCACGCAGGAAAATCGCCTTATCCGGCTTGGCAAGGCCCATTTCGTAGGAAAGGAATATGCGGTTGAAGTAATAATCCACCGTATGTCCGGCACAGGTAAAAAAGTCTTCGACCGAGTAGTGCCAGTGTATCTCGTTGGTGTTGCTTAAAAGGAACAGCCTGTATTTTTCCTTGAGCCGCCCTATGCAATCGAGCCGCTCGCGCGGAATACCCACGAGGAAACTGTTCCATGCTGCGGCCAGCCGGCCGTCGTCCAAGTCCTTGCGCCCCGACATGTCCCTGAGTGCGTCGAAAAACTCGGACACCGTAGCCGTTCCGGTCTCTATGCGGCTGAAAATGCCGCCCTGGACATACTGCCCAAGACAACCGCGGGCGTCTATACCCAACTTCTCGAACGATTGCAGGCAACGCTCCTTGTCGAGGTCGACTATAACGCCGCCAAAATCGAATATGATGTTTTTTATTCCTTCCAGAGGACTCATTACTTCACTTGCTTTTCCGCACAAGACGGTTGTTTTACTTTATCCGCCGCCCTTATTATGCAACATAACAGGAAGGCGGCGGAATGTTTGGCTTATTTTCTTGACATGCTCCTTTTAATCTGCCGCGAAATGGCTTTAACTATCTCGGGTATCAGGAATATCAATGACGTAGCGAGGAATATTTGCAACCAAACGCTGAAATTCAAGTGGCACGTGCGGAACACCTTTCCGCCAAACTCCACTATTATCACCTGTCCCGCAAATATTATCGCCAGCACAATGAGCAGGCCGCGGCACTGAAGCAGCTTGTGGAACGCAAGATTGCTGCTGTCGAACGCTTTCATGTTCAAAAGATTCCAGAACTGGAGCATAACGAACGTGGTGAAGAACATCGAGAGGCTCTTTATGGATATGTCGCCGTCCTTCTCTATCATAACGAGCATTGTAAGCAATATGGCCACGAACGCGAGGCTTGTAAAGAGAAGGTGCTTTGCCATGCGCGGCGTTATGATGAAGTCGGAAGTCTTTCGCGGCTTTTCGTTCATCACCCTGCGCGACGGCGGCAGCGAAGCAAGCGCCATAGCGGCGAATGTGTCCATTATAAGGTTAACCCAGAGCATTTGCGTAACGGTGAGCGGGAGCGTCGTGCCTATCACCGCGCCCACGAGCACCACGGCCAGGGCCACAAAGTTTATGGTAAGCTGGAACATCACGAAGCGCTGTATGTTCTTGTAGAGCGAGCGCCCCCACATCACGGCGGTCTCTATGCTGGCGAACGAGTCGTCGAGCAGCGTTATGTCGCTCGCCTCTTTGGCCACCGACGTTCCCGAGCCCATGGAGAGACCCACGTCGGCAAAGTTGAGCGCAGGCGCGTCATTCGTACCGTCGCCGGTTACTGCCACCACCTCGCCGCGTTTCTGGAGCAGCTGCACGAGGCGTTGCTTGTCGAGCGGGCGTGCACGGCTCATGACTTTCAGACGTGCGGCGCGCTCCGACGCTTCTTCGTCGGAAAGGGCGGCGAACTCGGGGCCGCTTATTGTGTTCTCGGCAGTGTCTTCGGCAGTCCAGAGGCCTATGCGGCGCGCTATTTCGATGGCTGTGCCTGCAGTGTCGCCGGTCACTACCTTTACCTGTATGCCAGCGCGCTTGCAGCTCTCTATGGCTGCGGGCACTTCGTCGCGCACGGGGTCGTTTATTGCGGCCACTCCCATATATGTAAGCCCGCCTGCCTTTGCGAGGGCTTCGGCGTCGTCATTGCCGGCCGGCACTTCCTTATATGCGAATGCGAGTGTGCGCATGGCCTGCGACTGGTATTTCTTGAGGCGCGCGGAAAGCTCGTCCTTTTGTTCCTGGCTGATATTGCAAAGCCCGGCTACTATCTCGGGCGCGCCTTTCACGAAGAGCGCGCGGCGGCCGAGCACGCGGCTTTCCACGAGTGTGGCCATGTATTTACGCTCGGTCGAGAAAGTGAGCTGGTTTACCACTCCGGCTTCGGCGCGGAGCACGCTGTAATCCACGCCTTCGCCATGCATCCACAGCAGCAGGGCGCATTCGGTTGGGTTGCCCACGCCGCGATAGTGGTTTTCCTTTTCGAGGTGTGCGGTTGAATTTGCGGCTATCGATTCGCAGAGCAGATTCTTGTCACCTTCGTAAACTATTTCGGACACCTGCATTCTGTTCTGCGTGAGTGTTCCCGTTTTGTCGGTGCATATAACGGTAATGGCGCCCATTGTTTCGCTGGCGTGCATTTTACGCACCAGGTTGTTGGTCTTGAGCATTCGGCGCATGTTGAGCGCGAGGCTGAGCGACACGGCCATGGGCAAGCCCTCGGGCACGGCCATTACTATCAGCGTTACGGCCATCATGAAATTGTTGATAAGGAGTTTGAACACCTCGAGCCAGTCGACTTTCGCCCCGTAGTTAAGCTCTATAAGCTCGTGGACGGTGAGCACGAAGAACGCCAGTATTGCCACGCCGAAGGCTATGCGGCTTATGAAGCGCGAGAGCCTTTTGAGCTGGCGGTTGAGGGGCGTGTCGGCTATGACGAACGTCATGGCCTGGCGCTGCACCTTACCTATCTCGGTTGCGTCGCCCACGGCGGTTACCTTCATCACCCCGCGGCCTTCCACCACCATGGTAGAGCGCAGGGCAACGTTCTTTGCGTATGTCGACGACGATTCATTTCCGGGTTCTACCGACTTCGACACGGGCGGCTCGCCCGTAAGGCTCGACTCGTCAATCTGCAACGACACAGCCTCCAAGAGCACGCCGTCGGCAGGCACTTCATCGCCCTGGCCGAGTATCACTATGTCGCCCACTACAACGTCGGAGCGCGATATTTCGGTTACGTTTCCGCCGCGAACCACCTTGACGGTCGTCTCGCTGCCTATGGCGTTGAGCTCGTCGAAACGGCGGGCGGCGTCGTTCTCAAAATAAAAGGATATGCCTGTGGCAAGGAATACGGCACAGAAGATTCCTATGGTCTCGGCATACTCGTTCTGGATTATCGACACCACGAGCGACAGGCAGGCTGCCAGCAGGAGTATTCGGATAATCGGGTCGTTGAACTTGCCGAGGTAGAGCTTGAATGCGGACGGGCGGCGCGGAGGGGTAAGCACGTTGCGTCCGTGGGCGTTCCGCGATTCGGTTACTTCTATTTCGCTGAGCCCTTTTGAAATCTGGTTTGCGGGATTGTTGTTTGCCATATTATGCAATCGTTAATGAATATTCCGGCGCAAAGATAATACAAAAATGCTATAAACCGGGAAAATGCGCGCCGCATGGGCGAAACTTAACATCCGCAGTGCTTTGGCGCATAAGCTAATGCCCGCGCAATGGCATTGCGGGCGCGGTTGGCGAAGCGGCTTTCACTAACGACGGCACACGAACCGCACCTGCGCCGCCGCAAACGCCCGGCGTGAATGCGGACATCAGGCGACAGAAAAACGGTGAAAGTGAAACGCCACTTTCAGGGACGGAAAACGGGTACTGATTTTCACGTACTTACACACAGGTAGGAGAAAAGAAAAAATACAAGGCACATATTTCAAAATATGTCTGACCTATTTTAAAATATCTCAGACATATTTTCCGCCTGCTCTGAACCGTGGTTGCACAAGGCGGACAAAAACGGATGTTTTTCGGTGAAAAGAGCCCGGCTTCGCCAAACGCCGCCCGAAAACCGGCACTCACTGCCCACGGCGGGGTATTTTCCCTTCGGCATTAAGCTCGGCCAGGGCACGTGCAAGCGACGGACGGGTCACTCCCAGCCTTTGCGCCACCTCGCGCTGGTTATGCACCGACTCGTGGGTCTCGAGATAGCGCAAAAGCCTCTTCTTCAAATCGAGCAATGCGAAATCCTTTACCTTCCTGCTGAGGAACACGCTGCGGTCGGAAATATCGGTAAGGAAATTGTGCAGCATGGCCGGGTAAAGGCGCATGTATTCCATAAAACGGTCGCGGCCAATAACGAACACCTCGCACTCTTCCACTGCCTCAACCCTTACGGGAAACCTGTTTTCCGTTGCAAACAGAAAAGCCGAAGCCAGCAAGGCCGGAGCGTTTATCTCTTCAACCGTGAACGCCTTGCCGTCGCCGCCGGTCATTTCAGCCTTAACGCGCCCGGCAGCCAACAGGTAAAGACTCTTGCAGAGAGCGCCCTGGCGGAACACCACGTCGCCGCCGGCAAAAGTCCTGAGGCAGCCCGGCTCGCCAAACAGAAAGGCTGCCAGCTCTTCTTCCTTCAATCCCCGGAACAGGGGTGCTTCGAGCAATGAGGTGAGTTCCATGTTAAAGTTTTAACTATTATTTATAACGGTTGTAACTTATGGTACAACTAAAGACAGGCATACAACCTACTTTTGCACAAAAGTAACATCATAAAACCTAATAACAAAAAGAAGATGGAGAATAACATGTTTTGCTTTCAATGCCAGGAAACAGCCAAGGGAACGGGCTGCGTACTAAAAGGAGTGTGCGGGAAAAGCGCTTTCACTGCGCGCAACATGGACCTGCTGCTGTTCGTAGTGAGGGGAATAGCCGTTGCGGCCGACAGCCTGCGCCAGCAGGCCGAGAGCTGCGGCTGCGCCGAACTCAGTGAGATCGTCTCCAGGATCGACCCGTTGAGCG
>URSZ01000102.1 GCA_900550635.1 uncultured Prevotella sp.
TTCAGAGGGCAAAAAATATGTCTGAGATATTTCAAAATAGGTCAGACATATTTTGAAATATGTGCCTTGTATTTTTTATTTGCTCCCACGTAGGGTAAACACACTGAAAATCAGTTTTCATTTTTTCCGCCACGATAACGGACTTTTCCCGACATTTTCCCGAACTGCAATGACTCTTGCATTGCAATGCCCCGCACGTGTGCGGCCGGAAGGCTTGCAAATATGAAGGTCCGCCGCCTGCACAACAAGGCAAAAGTTCTTAACTTTGCATTCATGTTGGGCGATATACTACAGCTTGAGTCGCTTTCCGCAGGCTATGCCGCGGGCGGCCGGGCATGCCCGGTGGTGGACGGTTTTACGGCTTCTGCCTCTGCCGGCACGTTTACCTGCGTGCTCGGAACGAACGGTGCGGGCAAGTCGACATTGCTGCGCACGATGGCGGGTTTGCAGCCTCCCCTTGCAGGGACAGTGCTTTATGGCGGAAGGGACATAGGTTCGCTTTCGCCGCGACAGCTTGCCCGCACGGCGGGAATAGTGCTTACCGACAGGCAGGTGTTCTCCACACAGCTCAAGGCCCGCGAGCTTGTGCTTCTTGGGCGTAGCCCTTATACGGGTTTCTTCGGCGTTACGTCGCGTCACGACAGCGACATAGCCGACAAGGCCATGAAAATAGCCGGGGCGGAAGGATTTGCCGGCCGGCCGGTCAACACACTGAGCGACGGCGAAAGGCAGAAAGTAATGATAGCCAAGGTACTGGCCCAGCAAACACCCGTGATATTGCTCGACGAGCCTACGGCGTTCCTCGACTTTCCGAGCGAAACCGAGATGTTCCGCCTAATGCGCCGCCTGGCACACGAGGAGAGGAAAACCGTTGTGGCCGCCACGCACAACATAGCGGCCGCATTGCAGACGGCCGACCGCCTGTGGGTGCTGCATAAGGGCGAGACGCCCGTTGCCGGCACTCCGCAAGACCTTGCGGCTGCAGGAAAGCTCGACATGTTTTTTGAAAGCGCGGGAGTGACTTTCGACCGCAAAAGGCTTTCGTTCCAAATTGAACCGGATTGAAGAATGATAGTATGTATTGCTGAAAAACCCAGCGTTGCCCGCGACATAGCCCAGGTGCTCGGCGCCGTGGAGCGTCACGAAGGCTACCTCGAGGGAAACGGTTACCAGGTGACGTGGACTTTCGGTCACCTGTGCGAACTGAAATACCCGGAGGACTACTACGAGCAGTGGCATCGCTGGAGCCTGGCTGCACTGCCCATGATTCCGCAACGTTTCGGCATTCGCCTGAAAAACGACAAAGGCATAAGGAAACAGTTTGCCATAATAAAAAGCCTTATGGAAAAAGCCGACAAGATAATAAACTGCGGCGACGCCGGGCAGGAAGGCGAACTGATACAACGGTGGGTAATGCAAAAGGCCGGAGCGGCGTGCCCGGTGGAACGTCTCTGGATTTCATCGCTCACCGAAGAAGCCATACGCGAAGGATTCGGCAAGCTGAAGGACTCAAAGGCCTACGAGTCGCTTTACGAAGCGGGATTGTGCCGCGCCATAGGCGACTGGCTTCTCGGCATGAACGCCACAAGGCTTTACACGCTCAAGTACGGCGCACCAGGACGCAACGTGCAACCGCTTTCGGTGGGAAGGGTGCAGACACCTACGCTCGCCATGATTGTAAAAAGGCAGGAAGAAATCGACAACTTCGTGCCGCAGCCTTACTGGTTGCTCACAACAGTGTACAAGGAAGCCACGTTCACCGGCACGAAAGGAAACTACACCGACGAAGCCGAGGCGCTTGCCGCACTGGCGGAGATACAAGGCAAGGATTTCACCGTAGACACCGTTGCAACAAAAGAGGGGCGCGAAGCACCGCCGCGACTGTTCGACCTTACTTCGCTGCAGGTGGAATGCAACAGGAAGTTCGGCTATTCGGCCGACAAGACGCTGCAAATAATCCAGTCGCTTTACGAAAAGCACATCACAACCTACCCCCGCGTCGACACGACATACCTTCCCGACGACATATACCCCAAATGCAAGGCCGTGCTGAATTCGCTGTCCGACTACGCCACGCTGCTCGAACCGCTGAGAGGAAACAAACTGAGGAAAAGCAAAAAGGTGTTCGACTCGTCGAAAGTTACCGACCACCATGCCATAATCCCAACCGGCGTGTCTTCCGCGTCGTTAGGAGTTGACGAAAGAAACGTGTTCGACCTCGTGGCAAGGCACTTCATAGCCGTGTTTTATCCCGACTGCCGTTTTTCGGCAACCACAGTAACAGGCCACAGCGGAGACGTAAAATTCAAGGCAAACGGAAAACAGATTATCGAGCCCGCATGGCGCACTGTATTCCCGCAGCAAAACAAGCAAACAAACGACGAGGAGCGGAACGAAAAAGCCGAAGTAGTTCTGCCGCACTTCATCGAAGGCGAAAGCGGCCCGCACAAGCCCTCGGTGGCACAGAAGTTCACCCAGCCGCCCAAACCTTTTACCGAAGCAACGCTCCTGCGCGCCATGGAAACGGCCGGAAAGAACGTAGACGACGAATCGCTGCGCGACGCACTCAAGGAAAACGGCATAGGACGCCCGTCCACACGCGCCGCGATAATAGAAACGCTTTTCCGGCGCCGTTACATAAGCAAGCAGCGCAAGTCGCTCTTCCCTACTGCTACGGGCAAAGAACTCATAGGAATAATACACGAAGACCTTCTTAAAAGCGCCGAACTCACAGGACAGTGGGAAAAAAAACTTCGCGAGATAGAGCGGGGCGAATATGCCGCCTCACAATTCATAGAAGAGCTGAAGGAAATGGTTTCACAGATAGTGCAATCGGTAATTGCCGACAATTCGTCGCGTAAAGTAACTCCGGGAAGCGAAACCGCCGCCCCGCAACAAAAGAAAACAAAAAAGAAAGCAGAAAAAAAGAACAGCAACGCGCAGCATTTGAAAGAAGGCGACACGTGTCCAATGTGCGGAAAAGGGAAACTGATACGCGGCAAAACATCCCTGGGCTGTTCGCGCTGGAAAGAGGGGTGCACCTTCCGCGCGCCGTTTGAACAATAAATAAACACGTTTGCAGTTATTTTAATGGGCGCAAAACCACAGCAATGAAACATATCGTAAACATAATACCGCTTTTGGCTGCACTTATAATTGCCGCAGCTTGCAGCACGCCCGAAAAACACATGAAGAAAGGCGATATGTTTTTTGCGCGCGGGGAATATTTCGACGCTTCGCTCGAGTACAAGCGCGCCTACTCCTCCACCCCGGCAAAAGAAAGGGACAAACGCGGCGAAAGGGCGTTCCGCATGGCCGAATGCTACCGCCGAATCAACAATACGGCCAAAGCCGAAGGCGCTTACCGCAACGCCGTGCGATACAACTACGTCGACACAACAACATATTTCTACCTGGCCGAAGTGCAAAGGCAACTGGGAAGCTACCGCGCCGCTGAGGAGAACTACAAACTTTACCTCGAAAAAAATCCGGGGCACAAACGTTCGCTGACAGGCCTGCAATCGTGCGCCATAGCTCCGCAGATGAAAGAAAAAGGCTCCTTGTACACCGTCAAGTCCGAGAAACAGTTCAACTCGCGCCGTTCGGATTATTGCCCGGTGCTTTTCGGCGAGAATTACGACAGGATTATTTTCACCTCCACCCGACCACAGGCTAAAGGCGACGAAGACAGCCCGATAACCGGCTTAAAGAACGGCGACCTCTTCACTTCGTCAAAAGACGAAAAAGGAAAATGGAAACCGGTAGAAGAACTGCAGGGCGAAGTAAATACGGAGCTGGACGAAGGAGCGCCCGGCATAACGCCCGACGGGCAGACAATGTACCTAACTGTGTGCCCCGTTGACGAGCAATATCCCCGCTGCGCCGAAATACATTCGTCCGCGCGGTCGGACGCAACGTGGGCAAAACCCGTAAAACTGGAAATAACGTCCGACACACTGTCTTCTTACGCACATCCCGCCGTATCGCCCGACGGGCAATGGCTGTATTTCGTATCCGACATGCCGGGAGGATTGGGAGGCATGGACATTTGGCGAATGCAACTGTCGGAACACGGGGCGGGAGTGATAGAAAACTTAGGTGCACCCATTAATACCGAAGGCGACGAGATGTTCCCGACGTTCCGTCCCAACGGCGATTTGTATTTTTCCTCGAACGGGCACGTTGGAATGGGCGGGCTCGACATTTACCGCGCCCGCCACGACAGCATACGCAACAAATGGAGCGTCGAGATACTACCCAGCCCTGTGAATTCTTCGGGCGACGATTTCGGCATGACGTTCGAGGGAGTGCACAACCGGGGATATTTCACTTCCAACCGCGGTAAGGGGCGCGGCTTCGACCATATACTTTCCTTCGAGTGCCCCGAAGTGGTGCAGACGGTAAAAGGCTGGGTGTTCGAGCAAGATGGTTACGAGCTTGTCAATTCTACCGTGTACATGGTTGGCAACGACGGCACGAACATGAAATTCGGCGTAAAGAGCGACGGTTCGTTCGAGCAAGTGATACACCCGGGCGTGAAATACGTGCTCCTTGCAACATGCGAGGGCTTTATGAACTACCGTCAGGAGCTCGAAATAGACTCGTCCGAAGTATCAACGTGCGACACTTTGTTCTTCCCGCTGCCTTCGCTCACGTCTCCCGTACTTGTACGCAACGTATTCTATGAATTCGACAGCGCAACGCTAACCGACAATTCCAAGGAAGCCCTCGACAACCTTACACGCCTGCTGCAGGAAAACCCGAACATTACGATAGAACTGAGTTCGCACTGCGACTACAGGGGCAACGAACTGTATAACCGCAAACTGTCGCAGCGGCGTGCCGAATCGGTGGTAGACTACCTTATAAAACAAGGCATAAACCCGCAACGTCTATCGGCAGTAGGCTACGGAAAACTGCGGCCCAAGGTCGTTACAAAGCGCCTGGCCGAGGTTTACGATTTCCTTCACGAGGGCGACACGCTTACCGAGCAGTACATACTCAAGCTCAAGCCCATAGAGCAAGACACGTGCAATGCGCTGAACCGCCGCACCGAGTTCCGCGTGCTGAGAACCACATACGGGCTGTTCGACGAGCAGGGAAACCTGGATGCCAAGGCATTAGTAGGGAACAAAAACGCAACTCCCGACACCCAAAAGGCCAAAAAGCCGATAGTAACCGTTTACATCCCTACTCCCGAGGAAGCTCGCGCGGCCGACGGCAAGCCTGCCGACAGCACGAAGGCTACGCCCAAAAACGGCAACAGACCTGTGCAGAAAGCTACCGCCACAGACAGCACCGCCAAGGCAAAAGCAACTTCCACCAAGCCGGAATCCACACCCGCCAAAGCCGATACGGCTGCCGCTAAGGCAAAAGATGTAAATGCAAAGGCTGACACGGCAAAAACGAAAGCAAACGCCGCACAACCAAAGGCCGGCGCGACTAAGGCAAAGGCAGATACCGCAAAGACAAAGGCAAATGCCGCAAACGCCAAAGCCGATACGGCCAAAACCAGGCCGCAGGCAACAAAAGGCAAACCGGCTTCTGCAAAGACCAACGCACAGACCGGGAACGGCAACGCAAAAACGAAGGCCGAGCCGGACAGTTCGGCTTCCGCTGCCGGTAAAAACAAAAAATAGCTGGAACTTGCAGCCGTATTTGTCTGCTTTTTTAAAACACGTTCCTGACCCCCGAAAAAATATGTCTGAGATATTTTAAATTATGTCTGACCTATTTCAAAATATGTCGGACATATTTTTTATTTGCTCCCACGGGGGTATAAAAAACTGGAACCCAATTTTCACCGGGAAGCACACCGAAGTCTGTATTCCCGCCCTTGTCTTTCACTTTCCCCGCTACTGCGGAACAGTATCACACAAAGCACGATTGCCCGCCTTTACATGCCGCCCCGCACAACAGGGCGCAAAAGAAACAGGCCCTGCGCGGGAATTTTCCACTGCGCAGGGCCTGTGTTTCAACCATATCCGGCCGGCTGTTATTGCCTAACGCCTAAATGTTTATTTCGTTGCGTATAGTCCTGCCCATTGCTATCACGCATTTGAGGTTCAGGTCGGGGTCGAACATCATTATGTCGGCGTCCTTGCCTTTTTCGAGCGTGCCTTTGCGTTTGTCCACGCCTATTATCCTGGCGGGCGTTTCCGAGGCCATACGGCAGGCGTCGCCCAGGGGTATTCCCACTTTCTTCACCATTGTGCGTATCAGCCTGTCCATGGTGGCTATGCTCCCGGCTATTGCCGAGCGGTCGGCCAACATGCACACCCCGTCTTCTATCACCACGCGGGGGTCGAAAGCCTTGTCGGTGTCGCTTGCGGCGCAGGCCAGCGCGTCGGTAATCAGCGCCGTGCGGTCGGGGCCCTTTATCTTGTACACAAGGTCGAGTATCGTGGGCGGCAGGTGCTTACCGTCGGCAATTATCTCAACCGTCATGTCGTCAATGAGGTAAACGCTCTCCACCGTGCCCTCGTACTTGAATGCGTGGTTTTTGTGGAAGCCCGGCATGGCGTTGTAAAAATGCGTGGCGTGGGTGAAGCCCACCTCGTAGGCCGTGCGCACGTCGTCGTAGTTGGCCTGCGTATGCGCCAGGCAGGGCAGCACGCCGTGCTCCACACACGTGCGTCCGAATTCCACGGTGCCGGGCAGTTCGGGCGCCTCGTCCCAACGTTTTATGCACCTTGTAGAGTCGAGTATGTACTTGTATTCCGTTGAATCGGGATTCTTGATGTTTTCGAGCATTTGCGCGCCCGCCATCTCGCGGCTGAAATACGGCCCTTCGAGGTGCAGACCGAGTATGGGCGAATCGGGTTGCGCCATAAGTTTTTCGGTTACCTTGACGGCTTCCATTATCATCGGCACGGTCGATGACGAAAGCGTGGGGAGTATTGACGTAGTGCCGTAATACATGTGTGCGTTTATGGCCGTGCGGAAAGCCTGTTCGGTGCCCTCCATGAAATCGCTGCCTCCTCCGCCGTGCACATGTATGTCGACACCTCCGGGCACTATGTAGCAGCCTTTTGCGTCGAAAAAGCGCGCACTCTCGATGTGCAGCTCGTTGTTCGACACTTCGATTATCTTATTGCCGTCTATGATTACCGACCCGCCCCGAATCCAGCCTTGCGGGGTGAGAATCCTTCCGTTTAGAATTTGTATTAGCATGATAGTGTAGAAATAAGAGTAACTGTTCGCGAGCTTCGCCGGCCCGCATATTACAAAGTTACGTTTTTTTCATCAAATATGCAGGCAACCGCGGCAGCAATAATCATCAACGGCAAAAAATATCTTTTTTGCGGCTTCCGAAAAGGCTTTCCGGCAAGTGCCAATACGTGCTGCCGATTCGTCCGTATTTTCGGGGCATGTAGCAAACGGTTTTGTGCCCGAAGGGCCATTGGTCACAGGCATCAGCCGGACGGGTTTTCACGGGGCAAAAAATTAGTGGCTTGCTTTTTAAAATTAGTGGCTCGGATTTTAAAATCCGAGCCACTAATTTTTTCTTTGCTCCCATGTGGGGTAAACACACTGAAAATCAGTTTTCATTTTTCCGCCCTCAGGAATGCCGTTTTTCCGTTCCGGTTTTCCGTCGCCCGATGTCTGCCGTCATTACCCTGACTGTGCGGTTGCGATGGCGCATTTTGTGGTCCGTCCGCGGCAGGCAGGAGCACGAAGATGTTAATATTTGTTTCAGCGTGGCTGTCTCCGCATGTTCTTTGTAAAAATGCCTTAACGTATTTTGTACTGCGCACGCCTTTTGCTATCTTTGCAACGCGGCAAAAGGTCTTGCCGCCAAAAAGCTATGATAAATAGAGAACTGATACGGTTAAAGGTTGTCCAGCTGGTGTATGCCTATTATCGCGACGGCGAAAAGAACATCGAGTCGACCGAAAAGGAACTGATGTTCAGCCTGTCGAAGTCGTACGACATGTACCGCTACCTTCTGCTCACGATATGCGAGGTGTACGAATGCGGCGTGCGTGCGCTGGAAATAAGGCGCAGCAGGGCCAGGAGGCTCAACATAACCGAAGACGAGGACACCGCTTTTGCCGACAACCGCTTTGCACGCCAGCTTGCGGAAAACAAACAGCTGGCAGCGTTCCGCGACAAGGTGGGAGCCGAATGGATAGACGAGGCTCTGATACGCAAACTTTACAGAACCATTATCGAAAGCGAAGAATACGGCGACTACCGCAAGATAAAAGCACCTACCTATGCCGACGACCGCGCGTTCTGGCGCAAAGTCTACAAGGCATACTTCGTAGGCTCCGACGAGCTCGACGCATACTTTGAGGAGCGGAGCCTGTATTGGAACGACGACAAAACAGTGGTAGACTCCTTCGTGCTCAAGACAATAAAACGCTTTGACGAAAGCGCCGGAGCAGAGCAGACGCTGCTGCCAGAGTACGACAGCGAGCTCGACCGCGAATTTGCCGCCAAACTGATACACGAGGTGCTGGCAAACGACGAGTATTACCGCAACCTTATTCGCGAAAACGCAAAAAACTGGGACTTCTCGCGCCTGGCGTTCATGGACCTCATAATAATGCAGATTGCACTGGCCGAGATAGTGGCTTTCCCAACAATACCCGCCGCCGTTTCGATAAACGAATACCTCGAGATAGCCAAGATGTACAGCACCCCGCGCAGCCACGTCTACATAAACGGCTTCCTCGACGCGCTCGTGAAAAACCTGCGCGCCGCCGGAGAACTGATGAA
>URSZ01000103.1 GCA_900550635.1 uncultured Prevotella sp.
GGGAACCGGGGTCTTTAGGAGGGCGTGCTTTAGCCAATATCCTGGCCGGGAAGGTGAATCCGTCGGCAAAACTTCCTATTAGTATTCCCCGTCACAGTGGACAGATTCAGATGATTTACAATCATAAACCATCGCAGTATTTTCAGAAATATAAAGATGGTGAAAGTACTCCTTTGTATCCTTTCGGACACGGATTGAGCTATACTACTTTCGACTACGGTAAGGCTAAAGCCGACAAGGCCAAGATGTCGGCCAACGGAACGATAACCATATCCGTTCCCGTAACGAACTCCGGCAGCCGCGACGGACAGGAGATAGTGCAGCTTTACATCAGCGACCTCAAAAGCAGCCTGCCCCGCCCGGTAAAGGAACTGAAAGCGTTCAAAAAAGTAAATGTCCCGGCCGGAAAGACTGTTACCGTGGATTTCACAATCGACAAGGGCGCGCTGTCGTTCTTCGACCCCGAAAAGCACGACTGGGTGGCCGAACCCGGAAAGTTCGAAGCCCTTATAGCAGCCTCGTCGGCCGACATACGAAGCAAGGTTTCTTTTGAACTCGAATAGTTCGCGAGCATATTAAAAAACAAGTTGGGATATACTCCTTAAAATGCCTGAAAGATGAAGAAAAGAACTGACGAACGTTGCAAGACAGTAATGGATTTCCTGGCCGAGATAGCCGAACATAACGACCGGTCGTGGTTTATGGCCAACAAGGGGCTTTACGATTCTGCCCGCGAGGCTTTCGAAATGATTACAACCGAAATGATTGCCCGCATATCCGATTTCGACCCGGAGGTGTCGCACCTTTCGGCCAAGGATTGCACATACCGCATATATCGCGACGTGCGTTTCAGCAACGACAAGCGTCCTTATAAAATACACATGGGTGCTTACATAAACGCACGGGGAAAGAAGTCGCAACATGGCGGATATTACATGCACATGCAGCCGGGTAATTGCCTGCTGGCCGGAGGAAGCTATTGCCTTGAACCGCATATCCTGCGTGCCGTGCGCCAAAGCATAGTGGACAATACCGACGAATTCATTGCCATAGTAGAGAATCCGCAGTTCTCATCACTTTTCAGCGAGATAGGCGAGGACCGGATAAAGACTGTGCCGCAGGGTTTTCCAAAGGACTTTCCCTACATGCAGTACCTGCGTCCCAAGGACTACAGCGTTTACACCAATGTGCCCGACAGCTTTTTCCTTTCACCCGGCTGGGCGGAAAAGGCTGCCGGTGTGTTCCGCATAATGAAGCCGTTCCTCGATTTTGTGAACTATACAGTTGATGATTATGTTTGATAATAACGAAATCCCTGCCGGCATTGCCGGCAGGGATTTCGTTTCGTTTAATGTTTAATGGCGCGGGCGTTCCGCGCTTTTTATTTGCGGTAACCCACGGTGTTGTTCAGCATTGGTTCCTGGCTTTCGCTCAGTTGCAGCGCTTTCTTCAGGCCCTCCGTGTCCATCGAGGCGCGCGGGCAGCATGCCCATCCGGCAGCCGAGCAGTAAAGGCAGATGTTTTGGCTTACGTATCCGGCATCGGCTTGTGCAAAGTTGGCCGGCCTGTTGCCGAAGCGCGACTTGTCGCTCACGAGTACGAGCGACACGGGTGCCTGCAACACAAAGTCCTGTCCTTTGGCCACGAGCGGGCGCAGGTCTTCGTCGGATACACGCTTGAGCGTGTTTTCTTTTGCGTCCCATAGGTATGCGCCGTCGGCACGTACCACGTATATGTCTATGTCCTGGGCATTTATGGCCGAGGGAGCCGTGCGGCGGCCATCCTCGCGGTTTATTCCGTTGGCGGCCCATAGAAGTGAGGCGAGGTCTTGGTCGCTCATTTGTTTTTCAGCGAAAACACGTTCGCTGCGTCGGTTTTGCAAGGCTTCGATTACCGTTGTTTCCAGGCTTTTCGACGGTTGGGGCAATGATATTTGCTCCTGTGCGGAGCACGAAACGGTAGCAGAAACCGTAAATACCAGTGCGGCAGCTGTTTTAAGCATGTTCTTTTTCATTAATTTGTCAGTTTAGTGTTTGTTCGGATAAAAGTAAGAAAAATGTGCAAATACAGCCGTGCCACATTGTGTTAATTCCTCGGATTTTTTGGATACTTTATTCTTGTTACAGCTTTTTTAACTTTCATGACCGACGTAAAAACAGTTCCCGTAACTTGCAGTTTTTCCGGCTTTTGACAAGGCCAAAAATTAGTGCCTTGAATTTTAAAATATGTGCCTTGTATTTTAAAATATCTCAGACCTATTTTTTCTTTGCTCCAAGAGGGGTGCAAGAAAGTATTTCCGGTTTTCCGTAAGGTTGCTTTCGTGTTAACTATTTTTATATCTTTGCACCCGCTACGGTTCGCGCGATGTGGGCAGCTCGCCCATGCGTGCGATTAAAAGGGAACCGGGTGTGAATCCCGGGCAATCCCGTTGCTGTATTCCCCGAGCCACAGGCTGTGCCGGCATTGGCAGGCTGTGTGGCCGGTGTCCGTGCGGACAACTCGGCGCGCCGCGCTATTTTGCGCGAAAGCCACTGGGCGAAATATCCCGGGAAGGTGTGCGTCGCTTGGGTAAGCCAGAAGACCTGCCGCAGCCACATGGCGTTGGAAAACCTTCGAGGAAAGGCTACCCGCAATTAAAGGCACTGCCGGCCGGGCAGCATGCCGCAATGTTTTGTTTGCAACGTGATAATCAGTGTGCCTGTTCGTGAAAAGGCATGCCGGAGTGTTGCAAACTTGTCTTGCGGAATGTTGCGGCATGGGTTGCGGTGTTTTTGTGTGAGTTCCTTTCATTTTCCAGGGAAGACGTCGCGTTTGTGGCATTACAAGATTATAACGCAAGATGAAAGGAACGTTTTTGTCAGTGGTTTTTATGTTTCTCGGCCCGTCGGCCGTTGCGCAGACGGCTTTCCCGCCTGCCGGTTCGCCGCAGAGCGATACGTTGCGCGGGCGCGTGTTGGGCAGCGCGGTAGTGCGTGCGCCGAAATCAATGCCTAATGAGATTGTTCCGGCACAAATGCTTGAAGGCAGGCAATTGCAACAGCTGGGAGGGCATAGTGTGGCCGACGCGGTGCGTTTCTTTTCGGGCGTGCAGGTAAAGGACTACGGCGGTGTGGGAGGACTGAAAACCGTTAACGTGCATGGCATGGGCAGCGAGCACGTGGGAGTGGTGTATGACGGGATACCGGTGGACAATGCGCAGAACGGGCAAGTGGACCTCGGACGTTTCTCGCTCGACAACATGGAAAGCGTCGCGCTTTATGCGGGCGGGAGTGCCGATATTTTAAAGCCGGCGCGTAATTTCGCTTCCTCGTCATCGGTTTACCTGCAAACGCGCACTCCTGTCTTCAGGCAAGATTCAACCGGGGCGAATGGAGACGCCCGTATCAAACCATATAACCTGAAAGGAACTTTCCGAACCGGCTCGTTCGGACTGGCAAACCCGTCGGTGCGTTGGGAACAACGCTGGAACAGACGCCTGTCGTCGTCACTCTCGGCCGAATATCTTAATTCCACAGGGCGATACCGTTATCGCTACAGCCTTGACGGCGGTTACGACACTACGGCCACGCGCCGCAACGGTGATGTTGAAGCCGTGCGTTGCGAGGCGGCACTGTTCGGAAACATGCACGGCGGTTACTGGCGTGCGCACGGGTATGTTTACAGTTCGCAGCGCGGTTTGCCCGGCGCGGTGGTGAGAAACCGTTTCAGCAATGCCGGAAGGCAATGGGACCTGAACACTTTCCTGCAGGCTTCGGCAAAAAAGGATTTCGGCAGGTATTCACTGCTTCTGAACGCCAAATACGGCTACGATTACCTTAGGTATCTGCACGACCCGCGCGAGGACGACGGAACTATGTATGTCGACAACAGGTATCGCCAACAGCAGGTGTATATGTCAGTGGCGCAACGTTATAGGGTAGCAGGAAACTGGAACGTGGCCCTGTCGGCAGATTATGTGATGAATGCCCTTAATGCCGACTTGAAAGATTTCGCAAAGCCTGTGCGCCACAGCTTTTACGGAGCGTTGGCCACGGAGTGGCGAACTCCGCGTTTTTCGGCACAGGCCGATGTGCTGCTTACGCACGTGGAAAACCATACACGCCGCGCCATGGGAAACAACGACGCTGACTTTACCGAAGTATCGCCTGCCGTCTATGCAAGCTGCAGGCCGTTTGCTTCGTGCGGCCTGGTATTGCGCGCATTCTACAAGAAGGCGTTCCGCATGCCTACGTTGAACGATCTTTATTATACGTACCTCGGAAATTCAAACCTTAGTCCGGAATACGCCACGCAGTATGACGTCGGCACGACCTATGCGCAAACGTTTAAAAGCGGTGTGCTGCGCTCGGTGTCGCTGAAAGCCGACGCATATTACAACCGGGTTTCCGACAAGATAGTTGCCGTGCCCGCTGCAAACCTTTTCCGCTGGACGATGATGAACATAGGTCTTGCAAGGATTCACGGATTGGACGCGACGGCGCAAGCTGAAGCGCGCATGAGGGAGCTGACGCTTGACGTAAAGGTTGCATACACTTACCAGAGGGCCAAGGATTGCTCCGACAGGCAAAGCCGTTATTACGGCGGCCAGATTCCTTACATTCCCAGGCATTCCGTATCGGTCGTAGCAGGAGCGGAATGGCGCTGGTGGGCCTTGAACTACAGTTTTCTCTATACCGGTGAACGTTACGACGCAAGCGCGAACATCGCTGCCAATTACATACATCCGTGGCAAACACACGACGCTTCGATTTTGCGCAACATACATGCGGGCAAGGTGGAACTGACGGCCATGCTGACGGTTAACAACATTTTCAACAGCCAGTACGAAGTAATAAGGTGTTATCCCATGCCG
The DNA here is from genome assembly GCA_900550635.1 of uncultured Prevotella sp. Lineage (GTDB taxonomy): Bacteria > Bacteroidota > Bacteroidia > Bacteroidales > Bacteroidaceae > UBA6398. The sequence goes on from URSZ01000103.1 coordinate 4,853, forward strand.
GGACGCAATTTTAAAATAACTGTGGCTGCCAACTTATGACACAGCGTGGCGCAAAGCCTTAAAAATAAGTTTGATGTAGAATACCAATGCAAAATACTAATTACAAAAAACAAGAAAAATGAACAGAACACGGTTTACCATTACACGATTAGCTTTATCGGCAGCTTTTATTTCACTTGCATTTCATCTCTCTTCCTGCAGCGATGACAACGGAGGCCGAAAGGCCGGCGTTGAGGGAGTTGTTGTGTCTCAGCCGTCGGACAGCCGAGACATAAAAGGCCTTTTCGTGCTCAACGAAGGGCAGATGGACAAGAACAAGTGCTCGTTGGATTACTTTGATTATACATCCGGAAAGTTCTACAACAACCTTTTTGCGGCCATAAACCCTGATGTTACCCTGGGATTGGGCGATACGGGCAATGACTTGAAGGTTTACGAAGGAAGGTTATACGCTGTAATAAACGGGTCGGGACTTATTGAAGTAATGGACGCACGCACGCTGCGCCATGTAGGTTCGGTTGCGCTTGCCGGCTGCCGTTGTATAGCTTTCAACGGTAACAAGGCATACGTTACTTCGTATTCCGGCGAGATGGACGAGAATACGAAGTTGCAAAAAGGCACTCTTGCCGAAATGGATTTGGATTTGTTGAAGATTACCCGTACATGCGGAGTGGGCTACCAGCCCGAAGGCGTTGTAGTGAGGAACGGAAAGATATATGTGGCCAATTCGTGTGCCTACGAGCCCGACTACACGGTGCATTACGAGAAGACTGTAAGCGTAATCGACGCTGAAACAATGACCTTGGAGAAGAACATAGACGTAGCCATAAACATGAACACCATGCAGCTCGACAAGCATGGGAACATATACGTTATTTCGCGCGGCAATTATGCCGATGTGAAATCTGATGTTTACGTATTGAACACCAATAGCGACGTGGTGGACGGGGCTTTGAACGTGCGCGCTGCGTCAACCTGCCTGGCAGGCGATTCGCTTTACATAGTGGGTAATGAGTACAGTTACGCAACCGGAGGATACGAAAGCTCGTTTGCCATATATGACATAAAGAAGAAAAGCATAGTCTCGGAAAAATTCATTACTGACGGCACGGACAGCAGGTTGGTTTCGCCATACGGCATTGCCGTGAATCCCGAGAACGGCGACATCTTTATAACCGACGCAGGCGACTACGTTAATCCCGGCACGTTGTTCTGTTATAACCGCGAGGGCAAACTGCTTTGGACTTCCGCCACCGGCGATATTCCCGGGCACCTGGCATTCGCAACCCAAAAAGTGCGCGGATTGGAATAAGAAATCTGTGCGAAAAGGTGCTGCCCTGCACATGCGTCGCAGCGCAGTTTTCAACCTGTATGGGAGCAAGAAAAAATTATGTCTGACATATTTTAAAATATGTCAGACATATTTCGAAATATCTCTGAGATATTTTTCGGCAGGTCTTTCGGGAGTATAATAAAAAACCGTTCCGGTTTTCTTTATAAGGCAGCAGAATTTCCGGAAAACGAGTGTGCGGTTTTGGCGGTGCGTGCTACGGCTTAATATATTTGCTGAAGAATTTCCATATTTCTTCTCCCGTGTTTATGTCGCCGTTATGCCAGCAGTGCGGTGCGCCAACAACCTTGTAAAGCCATACTTCGTTGCCGTTTTTCCCGCCCTTGAAGAAATGACGTACTACATAGCGTTTGCTTGCAGGGTCTTTGCTTGGGATAGTATCGCTTACAACCTTTTTGCAGCGGTTCATCGCCACCCAATAGTTCACGGCCAGGGGCACGGAAATGTATGCGCCCCATCCGCCTGCGTTTTTCAGGTCGCCTCCCCATTCGGACACACGGTCTTCCGTGCCGTGTATTTCAAGGAAAGGCACGGCCACGGGTGTCTTGTCAATCTCCGTCATCCATGTAAACGTCAGTCCTGCCACCGAAGCCAGTGCCGCGAATGTCTTTTGCCCTGATAGGGCTGCCAGGTAGCACAGGTCGCCGCCGTTCGACATGCCGGTCATGAAAGTGTTCCTTTTGCTTAATCCGTATTCCTTCTGTATGAACGATGTGAACTTGCATATCTCGTCCACGTCGTCGATGTTCATCCCTTTTTGTGACGGATAGCCCACGTAGAACCCGGTCTTGCCGCTGGGGTCTTTGAGTCCTTGCGGGTAAAGCACGGCAAAGCCGTTCTTGTCGGCCACGGGGTCGATGTCGAAGTCTTTTGGGTTTGCTTTGCCGCCGTAACCGTGTACCACGACTACGAGCGGGGCGTTTTCCTTTATGTTGTCGGGCAGGTAAAGCACGCCGGTGCGGTTGTGCCCGTTTATATCATGCGACACGTCTATGTATTTTCCTGCCATAGCGGGCAGGAACGGCAAAATAAGTGCTGCGGCGGCAGCGAACAGTCGTATTGTTCTTATCATTTGTATTTATGTGTTGTTTTTCTTTGGTCTGGGGCTAAAAAGCTATTATGGGGCGCACGGTGTTTCCCGAATCCTTGTTGCTGCCTATGAGGTATGCGCGTTCATTACCCGTGAAGTAAGCCACGTAGGCGAACCCGTCGTTCATCTCGCTGCTGCTTTGGAACGTTTCTTCGGAAAGATTGAACGGTTCTGCGTATTTCCCGGCCTTTTCCAAGCTCATGTTTATGTTTTCTGTTATGAAAGTGCTTTTTTCCTGCCATGACACAGAACCGCTTTCTACGTTGTAGCGCGTGCGTACCTTGCCAAGGTTTATGATTATGTCGTACCATTGCCCTATTGCGGGAAGGAACCACTCGCTCGTGTTCCGGGGATGTTTTCCTCCGTTGTATTTTGCAGCGGCTTCGGCGGCCGGATGTTTACCGGCCTTGTTGAGCGTTCGTGTGTCTTTGCGCCCTTCGCGGTAGTCCTGGAAATATTCCGTTGCTCTGAAAAGTTTTGCCTTTGCGTCGGGCTCTCCGTAGGGAATGTCTTTTCCCGCGTTTTTAAGAGCCATGGCGTAGCCGTGCTTGTAGCCTTTTTTCTTGTCTTCGTAGGACGTTTCGAGCGCGAATACCACGGCAACGCATTTTGAAGTGTCGTCTACGGCGGCAAAGTTCTCCTTGTGAACCACATAAGCGTTGTTGTTTTCGTCTATGAAAAGGTAATCGCCCACCTGTGCCATGCTCAGAGGAATCCTTTCTACTTCCGTGTTTGTCATCCCGAGCGTGTAGCAGTGTATTATGATTGCGGTGATGATTATTGTTGCTGCTGCTATCGCGGTTACGTATTTCTTTTTTATTTTCATGGCTATGGCGTTTTTATTTGTTTGAAGTGCGGCGCAGTATTCCCTTTAGTTTACGTGCGTATGCGTCGGCATACTGCTGCATTCCGAGGTCGCTGGCGTGTACGCCGTCAACCTGTGAGTCCTGCGAGAGGGCGAGTTCTTCGTAGCTCAGGTAATAAAGGCCTTTGTATTGTTTTTTCAGCTTGTCGAATGCTTCGCGCTGTAGCTTGTTCACCACTTTTTCGCTGCATTGCTCTACGCCCGAATTAGCTCCCATGTAGCCGTCGTGTTCTACGACGAGTATGGGTGCGTTGCTCTTGTTGCGTAGTATTTTAATGCCTTCGGCGAGTTTCTGTTTTATTTCGGCGGCGCGCTCGCGCGTGGTCATGTTGGGCAGACAGTCTATTACGAACACACGTGCGTCGGTTTCAGCCATTA
>URSZ01000104.1 GCA_900550635.1 uncultured Prevotella sp.
GGCGCGGCTCGACTACCGCAGGACGTGGGACGACGCCTTCCGCAAATACCTGCTCGAGCTTGCGCAAACCAAGCCCGTAGTGGTTTGCGGCGACATGAACGTGGCGCACAACGAGATAGATCTGAAGAATCCTTCGACAAACCGACGCAATGCCGGTTTTACCGACGAGGAACGCGGAAAGTTCACCCTGCTGCTCGAAAGCGGTTTTACCGATACGTTCCGGTTCTTTTATCCCGACCTTGCCGGGGCGTATTCCTGGTGGAGCTATCGTTTTCATGCGCGAGAGAAGAACGCAGGTTGGCGCATAGATTACTTCCTTGTCTCGGCAGGTTTGCGCGACAAGCTCACGGGCGCGTCGATACACAATGAGATTTTCGGTTCTGACCATTGCCCGGTTGAACTGGAGCTTTCGCTTTAATGCATGCTGGCGAAAAAACGGAAAACAATGGGATACGTATATAAAAGATTTGCCGCCGCGGGGCGCTTCGTGGCGTTGCTCATCGTAATATCGGCGTTTGGGGCGGCGATTCCCGTAATGGGCGCTCTGAAGTCCGGGAAAACTTATGTCATCTCGCCCGCAGGCGATAAGTCTAAGGCATTGTTCGTCATGAATTCCTCTATGGAAGACTACGCGCCCGTTGTGTTGTGGACAAATACCGATGTGCCGGCGCAACAGTGGCGTGCGGAGAAAAACGGCGACGGAACATTCTCGTTCAAGAACATATACACAGGCAAATACCTCGCTTACGGCGACAGCCTTGTGCAGCTCGCGGGCAACGAAAAGGCTCTAAGGTGGAAGCCTGAGCAAGTGGCCGGCGGGGACGACTTATATATAATGCGTCTTGAGGGGAGCGATACCTTCCTACTTGGTGCAGAGGAAAGCAACGACGGGGCACGCCCCCAAATATTGTACGACGTGGAACCGGGATTGTGGCTTTTGAAAGAGACCGAAGCCGCGGAATGCTTTACACCGGCCGTGCGCAACGAGATGACGGCCGCCTGGCTCGGGCACCACCTTAGGGAACGCGGCACAGGCCTCGCGTCGTTTGGCGACGGAGGCTGGTGGGGCGACGCGGAAATGCTCGAAACAATGCTCGATGCCTATGAAACGACCGGGAACAAGGAATACCTCGACGTTTTTACAAAGGTGTTCAACTATTTTTACGAGAACGTGGGCGACGACTGGCTCAAACTGGTTTACACCGACCGATACAAATGGGTGGGGCACGACTTCAACGACGATGTGATGTGGATGGTAATTGCTTCTGCGAGGGCATACCACCTTACCGGCTTAGACAAGTACCGCCGTCTCGCAAAAAAGAATTTCGACGCGGTGTACAAGCGTGCATATAACCGTTGGGGAATGTTGCGCTGGGCAATGAAGTCGGGACATCCCAACGGAACGAACTCCTGTATCCATGGCCCGGCCGAAGTGGCGGCCTGTTATATCGCCCGCAGCCTTGACAGCGGCGAAGAAAGAGAGAAATATTTCGGAATAGCGCGCGACCTTTACGAAAAACAACGCACATACCTTTTTGTAGAAAGCACAGGACAGGTGCTCGACTGCTTTACCTGGAACGATTCTACCGACAAACCGGAGAAATACAACCGTTGGGTGTCGACATACAACCAGGGAACAATGCTCGGCGCGGCAATAATGCTTTACAATCGCTATGGCGATGAAAAATACAAGCGTGACGCCGAGAAGATAGTGGCCTGCACGCGACGCGAACTCTGTGATGAGAACGGAATTGTCAAAGTATGCCAGACTGTGGACGGAGATCTTTGCGGCTTCAAGGGAATACTAATGCGTTACCTGCGGCGGTACATAGTTGAAATGCGCCATCCGGAGCTTGCTTCCTGGATTGGGAAAAATGCTTTCCATGCTTTCAACAACCGCAACTCACGTGGAGTGACTTCGTCGGCATGGCTTACGAAATCGGCCGAGGACTGGATTTCGCCAACCGAAAAAGACAAGGACGGCAACTTGAAGAGTTTCTTAAACCAGCCGTTCGGAAATTCCACGGCCGTTTCTGCTGCCGCAAATTCGCTTCTTGACACGGCTTGCATAGCAAAGGACGCTTATTCGAAGACTTCAGCGGAGTATTTTGATTACTTGCGCGGAGCGTATTCCGGCCTGGATGAAGACCGTGAAGCGGCTATGGCGTTATGTGCCGGCAATGGTTCGTACTTGGGTTTCGCGAATGTCGATTTTGGTCGGTTGCCGGCAAAAACGGTAAGGATAAATGTTTCGGGAAACGGGACTGGCGGCGCAAAGATTGAGCTTCGCCTGGACGATTGCGACGGCAAGTTGGCGGGCATTATAGATGTGCCGGCAGGTGATAAGCTGAAAACTGTGAAAGCAAAGGTTTCTCCGATAACGGGAATGCACCGTGTGTATTTTGTGCTTCGTGCTTCGGAAGGTTTCAAGGGTACTGTGGACTTGGATTGGTTCGCTTTCACGGCCGATAAGTAGGACGGTCCGCCTTTTTGCCGTGCATGCGGGTAGTTTCCTGCAACGTTAATAATCAAGCCTGACATATATACTAATATGTCAGGCTTGATTTATGTTATGAAGTTGAATTTAGTGCAGGAGTGGTAATGTTCGGGGCCGTGTTTCTATCCGAACAACTCGTTGAGTACCCGAGCCAGGCGGTAGCCGGCTTTCAGTATCTGTTTTTCGGCCAGTTCGATGTTGGCGTTCAGGTAGTCGGGCCCGAGTTCATCGTCGGGTTTTACTATGTCGTAAAGGTAACGGCAGTCAACGGCCGTTTCGTGAAACCATTCGCGTGGTGTTCCGGCGGCAATCTTTGCTTTTTCTTCTTTGCTGCAACGGTCGAGCTGCTGTTGCCATTCGGTGTAATGCCAGCGATGTTTCTCATTGATTAGGCGTGAATCCCACAAGGCGTGGTACGTAGTCTTCTTTCCGAAAAACTTAACGTTGAACCAGATGTTCAAGCCTGTATAATCTACATGTACGGGGCAGTGCATGTCGCCCACGATGTGGATGATGTATTTAAGCCTTACGGCCACGGTGGAGTCGTCGAGGTTCTTATAGTTTTTCAACATCTCGATTGACTCTTCCAAGGCCGACACGGCGTCTCCCTTAGGACTCTTTACCGCGTCGGTGTAATAAAGGTTCTTGTCCACACGTGCCATGTGCCATACGGTAGTGTGCTTGTATGGCGGTGTGTCGCGGTAATAATCCATCCACGACGCGTAATACACAATGGAGTGGTTGCCGAGGTATTTCTCGATTGTTTTCTTGGCCTTTTTGTTAAGGTTGCACTCTGCTATGTAAGCCACTGCGTCGTGCCCTTCGTTGCCCCAGCCGTAGGCGTTATGAGAGAATAGCCAGGCCAGCGCGATAGTGAGTAACAGAATCTTTTTCATTGTGTGTTTATTTTGTAGAAAGGTATGTTTATGTTTACAAAGATATTGAATGGCATTAAAACGAACGAATGCAGGAAAGCGAAATATTTAATAAGTTTTAGGAAAGATAGTGTTAAGCCGAATGGCGGTTCGCTTGAACGGAGGCAGACAATAATTGCGGAAAAAACAGTAGCGCAAAAAGCGAAATTTTCCATAGAAAAAATGAAAACTGATTTTCAGCGCGTAAACCCCACATGGGAGCAAATAAAAAATACAAGGCACATAATTCAAAATATGTCTGACATATTTTAAAATATCTCAGACATATTTTTCCGCCTCTGAAAACCCGTTTGAAATCCGGGGCAAAAAAGCGGACAAAAAAGACGGCCTGAAAAAGCCGTCTTCCATGTATGTTTCCCGGTGCGCTTTTGCTTGGCGCAAAAGGTTGGCTGTTTACATTATTTCGAGTGTGTACAAATACAACACTACGGCCGGGATGGCCAGCAGCGAGCTGTCGAAACGGTCGAGCACTCCGCCATGTCCGGGCAGGAAGCGGCCGCTGTCCTTTACCCCGAGGTTACGCTTCAAAAGGCTTTCGACCAGGTCGCCCCACGTGCCGAACACCACTACCACCAGCGCCATGCCCACCCATTGCACAGGAGGCATGAACGTAAAGTAGCGCGACATTATAACGGCCGCTATAACGGTTACAAGGCCGCCGCCTATGCTTCCTATCCACGATTTGTGCGGGCTTACGGAGGGGAACAGTTTGAACGGCACGAAGCGTTGCAGCATGCTGCCGAAGCAGTATGCACCCATGTCGTTGGTCCAAAGGAATATCATCAGCCCGAGCGGCAGCGCGGGAATGTATGCCAGTCCCGACATGCCGTCAACGCCGCTTTGCATACGGAATGCCAGTACGTTCATCAGCGCGAACGGAAGGGCTATGTACAACTGCGAGGCAAAGGCGAAGGCCCAGTTTTCCAGCGAGCGCGGCGAGCGCATGTAAAGCCCGCTAATGAGCAGGTACATAAGCGTTATGAGGTAGGGAATGAATATTGCCGCTCCCGACGCACCCGTGCAGAACGCCATCATTGCAAGGTACAGGTACAAGCCGGCGGCGGTGCTTATCAGTCTGTTGACTTGCAGTTCCCTCTTGTTGTTTACAAGCGTGCAGAACTCCCACACCGCAAGCGCCGTTATTATTCCGAAAAGGACTATAAAGGTCTTGGCGTCGTAAAGGATTGCTCCTACCATTACGGCCACGAAGAATATGCCTGAAACGGTGCGGGTTATCAGATTGTTCATTTCTTGTGTTATTGCTTTTCTGTGTTGTTGCCGTCGTTCTGTGAGGCCTTGCTCTCGTCGGCCGGCTTGTTTTCCCCGGTAGTGCTTGCAGCCTTTTCAGCCGGTTGCATTTCCGGTTCGTCCGCTGCCGCGTTTTCTTCGTTGGCAGGGACGTTTTCCTTATTGGCGTTTACAGCCTTTTCCTCTTCCTGTAATATCTCGTCTGCGCGGCTCAACCACGGGCGTTTTCCGAATATCTTCTCTACGTCTTCGGCAAAGATAACCTCGCGTTCTTCCAGCACTTTTGCCAGTGTTGCATGGCCTTCCTTGTGCTCGAGCAACAGGTTCTTGGCGCGCTCGTACTGACGGTTTACAAGGTTGCGAACTTCGGCGTCGATTGTTTCGGATGTCTTTTCGGAGTAAGGCTTGTTGAACTGGTATTCCTGGTTGTTGTAATAGCAGAGGTTATACAGTTTTTCGCTCATGCCAAGGTATGCCACCATACCGTATGCACGTTTCGTCACAGTCTCGAGGTCGTTGAGCGCTCCGGTAGATATGTGCCCCGAGAACAGTTCCTCTGCTGCACGTCCGCCCAATGTGGCGCATATTTCGTCTTCCATCTGCTCTTTTGTGGTAATGTTTCTTTCTTCGGGAAGATACCACGCAGCGCCTAACGCCTGCCCGCGCGGCACTATGGTTACTTTTACGAGCGGGCTGGCATATTGCAGGAACCATGATATGGTTGCGTGGCCGGCTTCGTGAAGTGCGATGGTATGTTTCTCGTCCTGCGTCATTACTTTGGTTTTCTTTTCCAGTCCTCCGATAATGCGGTCTACCGCCGAAAGGAAATCCTGCATTCCTACTGCCGGTTTGTCGTGGCGTGCGGCTATAAGTGCGGCCTCGTTGCAGACGTTTGCTATGTCGGCTCCCGAGAATCCGGGCGTTTGTCGCGCCATAAGGTCCACGTCAACGGTCTTGTCCATTTTTAGCGGCTTCATGTGCACGAGGAATATGGATTTGCGTTCGTTCAGGTCTGGAAGGTCTACGTGTATCTGCCGGTCGAATCGTCCTGCGCGCAACAATGCCTTGTCGAGAATGTCGACGCGGTTTGTTGCAGCCAGCACTATTACGCCCGAGTTCGTTCCGAAACCGTCCATCTCGGTGAGCAGCTGGTTGAGTGTGTTTTCGCGCTCGTCGTTGCCGCCCATCGACGGGTTCTTTCCGCGGGCGCGGCCCACGGCGTCTATTTCGTCGATGAATATAATGGAGGGTGCTTTTTCTTTTGCCTGGCGGAAAAGATCGCGCACGCGGCTGGCGCCAACGCCTACGAACATTTCAACGAAGTCGCTGCCCGAAATAGAGAAGAATGGCACGTCGGCCTCGCCTGCCACGGCTTTGGCGAGGAGGGTCTTGCCTGTTCCCGGAGGGCCTACGAGCAGTGCGCCTTTGGGAATCTTTCCGCCGAGGTCGGTGTACTTTTGCGGGTTTTTGAGGAACTCTACTATTTCCTGCACTTCGCGTTTTGCGCCTTCCTGGCCGGCTACGTCTTTGAACGTGATGTGCGTGCCTGAGCTTTTCTCGAACAGTTGCGCCTTGCTTTTGCCTACGCTGAAAACGCCTCCTCCGGCAGAGCCTCCGCCGCTCATCCTGCGCATGAAGAAGAGCCACAGGCCTACGAGCAGGATTATGGGAAGTATGTTTATAAGTATTGTCCAAAGCATTCCCGACTCTTGTACGTATGATACCTTGCCTTTGAAATGCCCGGCTTTTGTTTCTGCGTCAACGAAGTCTTCTACTTTGTCGACCGAGGGGTATTTTGTCGATACGGTGGGCGACTTTCCTGTTGTAGTGGTGCTTTGTTTGAAGACGTCGCGTATGTGTTTGCCGTCTACAAACATCACAACCGTGCCGTCGCCCTTGTTTACTTCGAGGCTTTTTGCGTAGCCTTTGGTTATGTATGTTTTGAATGTGGTATAGTCTACCTCTTTATTTATGCTGTTACGCCCTTTGCCGGTGAAGAACAGCACGGCGAGCACACCTATTATTATTGCGTACACCCAGTTCAGGTTGAACTTGGGCATGTTCATTTGCGGTTTCTGTTCAGCCATGGTGTAGTGTTATTCGGAGTCGGGTATATGGGTTAGTTCTGCGTCGGCCCACAGGTGTTCAAGGTCGTAGAACTCTCTTTCCTGGGGCTGGAAGATGTGTACGAATATATCGCCGTAGTCCATGGCCACCCACAACGAACTTTGAAGCCCTGATACGGTGTATGGCTTGACGCCGAGGTCTTTCAGCGCCTTTTCGCCGACAGACTGTGCTATCGCGCTTACCTGGTTGGCCGAGTTGCCCTGGCATATTACGAAATACCGGCATACGCGCGACTCTATTTTTTCCATGTCTACGATTACGATGTTACTCCCTTTTTTCTCCTGGATTCCTTCGATAATGTTGTTTACCAGCTTTTTTGTTTCGTCCATATAATAAATGAAATTTCTGCGCAAAGTTATGAGTTTTTGTTGACATACTGCTTTCGGATTTCCTAAATGTTCTTTAATGTGAGCGTGCGGTTGTAAAATATCTGAAAGATTTCTTGCATTTTGCTTTGTTGTATCGTAAAAAGTTTTTACTTTTGCAGCGTTTTAAGGACATAGCTTTACGTTATTGGGATATGGTGTAATGGTAACACAACAGATTCTGGTCCTGTTTTTCCTGGTTCGAGTCCGGGTATCCCAACAAACGATAGAACCGCGAATGAAATGCTGAATTTCGTCCGCGGTTTTTTGTTTTCTGCCGCACGGGTGAGGGTGTGTGGGCTGGGTGTGGCTCACGGGCGTGGGCATTCAAGTGAACCGGAAAGCGAGGTGCTCGTTTCGTTAACTTAAACGGCTTTCAGTGTTAAAAGGGTGAAAGGAAAGAGGGTCTGCCAAGGTGTTGAAAATCAGCAGTTGCCTATGGGCAAAAAATATGTCCGACATATTTTAAAATAGGTCGGACATATTTTCGATTTTGTGCCTTGAATTTTCTTTTTTCAGGCATGTAGTTTTTGCGGTGTATTAACACCTGTTAATTTCCAGCGGAATATGGCGGGGAATAAGCGTTCAGCGGTCGAGTATGGCTGTGCGGCAGGCTTCCATAAGCCATTTGGGCGTGGAGGTGGCTCCGCAGATTCCTACCGATTGGGCGTCTTTGAACCATGTGTAGTCTATGTCGGCAGGTTGCTCTATCATGTGTGCCCTGGCGTTTACGTTGCGGCATGCAGAAAAGAGCATGCGTCCGTTAGAGCTTTTCCTGCCGCATACGAACAGTATTACGTCGTGGCGTGCGGCAAAGGCGCGTATGGCGGGAAGCCTGTTGGCTACCTGGCGGCATATTGTGTCGTGCCATTCGAAGGTGGCGGGAGGTTGAATGTGCGAGCCGATGTATTCCACTATGCGGCGGAAATCGTCGAGGGCGCGGGTGGTTTGCGAATACAGGCGTATGGGGCGGTGGAAGTCGAGCTTGCCTGCGTCTTCAATGTCTTCCACTACTATAGCGTTGCCGTCTGTCTGGCCTACGAGGCCGAGCACTTCGGCGTGCCCCCTTTTTCCGAATATTACAATCTGCTTGTCACCCGGAGTTTCGTATTCCAGGGCTATGCGCTTTTGTAGTTGCAGCACCACGGGGCACGTGGCGTCGATAATTTCGATGTTGTTGCTGCGGGCGGTGCGGTATGTGCTTGGCGGTTCGCCGTGAGCCCTGAGCAGGACGCGTGCGCCGACCAGTTTGCCGAATTCCTCGTGGTTTATCGTGCGTAGCCCCATCTTTCCAAGGCGTTCGCATTCCCTCCCGTTGTGTACGATGTCGCCCAGACAGCATAGCGG
>URSZ01000105.1 GCA_900550635.1 uncultured Prevotella sp.
CATGCTTCTGCCTCACTGTTATTATAAGTAAATTCTGCAACGAAATGATTCATCTTTTCTTCCCATTCGCGCACGTTGGTATTAGGATATTTCTGCGCAAAAGCGTTCTTAACTTCTTCAGTTACACGCGAGGGGGCATTACCATCTACTATTTTCAAGACAGTTCCGTCATTACGTATATACAGTGTCACATCCTTCTTCTTGCGCTGTTCGAGTTCTATTTCGAAATACTGGTCCGTCGGTGTTTCTATCCAATCCTGGTCATCAATCACTGCAATGGGATAGTTCTGCGAAATATAATCGGACACTGCCGCCGGAAGTGCACCTATATAATCGGTTTCTGTCCTTACCCAACTTCCACTCGGGGTAAACCAAGCGTCTGCGCTCCTGTTGTCGTTTGAGAATTCTGCCACATAGTAGCCGGATTTCTTTTCCCATTCGCGGACAGATTTACCGGGATACTTTTGGTTGAAAGCAGATTTTATGGTTTCAGGAACATTTTTCAATCCGTCGTCATCATCGCTGCAACCTTGCAATACTAATAACCCGAAAGCCAAAACAGGCAGAAAATATCTTAGTTTCATATCTACTTTGTATTTAAAGGATTTAATTTAATGTAGTGGTAAATTGAATTTTCTCAGTCGTCAATATCTACAACTTGGTAGTCAGAGTTAAAAGTTATCTCCCAGCCGTTTGAAAGTTTTACTTCAATATTGCTTCCTTCTTTTTCAATGCACTTTACCAACACATCGGGATAATTCGTTTTTAGGTAACTCTTGATTTTTGCAGGAATCACAGCTGTCGGAACGGAAGAAGTCTTCTTGCAACTTACTTGTGTCCAATTCCCTTTGCCGTCAAATTCGAGTTTATCACCATTAGTGAAGATAACATCAAATTCCTTGCTGAAAAATCCTGTTTCCTGCTTTGCCATGGCAATCTTGTTTTTTGGAAAATGCGTCTTGATGAACTGCCTTGCCGCTGCTGGTAATTGATTTTCACTTATAGGCTTGTCCTTGTCTGCACTAACGGTTAACGTTACTCCAAATAAACATACGAGTGCTAATAATAACTTTTTCATATCTTCAGGTTTTTATAGGTTAATACTGTTTTTTCTTTTCATTAGCAAAGGTAGAATGCGAATCTGAAAAGAATCTGAAAAAAACAGCACCGCAATATTTTTTTCGAATTTATTTTTTATTTATCTCGAACACATGCAGCCCTTCTTCAAAATAATATTTTATTGAGAACCCGTATCTCTGACAAATGGCTTTTACTATTGACAAGCCGAGACCTGAAGAATCTTTTTTCCCGCCGGAATGATAGAAACGCGTAAAAATCTTTTTTTCGTCAAGAGGTTCCTCTACTCCGCTATTCTTTATTATAAATGAATTTTGCGCAATAATAATATGTATCAACCCGCCTTGCACATTATGCGCAAAAGAGTTCTTCAACAGGTTTGCGAGCAACGTCGTTGCAAGTGTTTCATTCATATTCATTTTAAAAATGCCCGACTGCTCAACTTCGACCTTTATATTTTGCGAAGAATACACCTCCTTTAAATCGCCAAGATAATTGTCGAGTATAACGTTCCAATTCACCGCTCTTTCGCTTACAAACTGATTGTTGTCTATTTTGCACAACAGCAACAGCGAACGGTTCAGACGCGACATGTTTTCCAGTTTGGCGTGAATCTTTATAAGTTCTCCTATCTGTTCTTCCTTCAGGCTTTCATCTTCCAATAACATCTCAATTCTGTTACTGCATATTGCAAGCGGTGTCTGCAACTCGTGCGAAGCGTTGCCTATAAACTGTTTTTGCTGTTCGAACAATTCTTCGTTGCGCGCGGCATGCTGCATTATTGCAGAGTTCAGTTTCTTAAATTCAGTTACGTTTGTTTTATTGTCCAAAGGCTTATTGTCCGGCTTACCAAGGCGATACTTGTCTATCCAGTCGAGGAGTTTGTACAAAGGCCGCATGTTTCGGTTGAAAACAAACAGGTTTACAAACAGTACTACAAACAGCAACACCACATAAAGAAAAACAATCCATATACAAATGGCTTCGCGTAAGTCTTTTTTCTCTATCGTAGGCAACGATACTGTCAGCTCCATCATGCGCCCGTCATCCATTCTGAATATATTCGTAAGCACCCGCGCCGGTTCGTACTCGTTTTTTTCACGTATGTACACCTGTTTGTCGGTAAACCGAATTTTTTCGTGTGAGTCGGCGTATTCCTTGCTTACTTCGCGCAAATAATATTGGTTGTTTGACCCGTTGTCAAGCGACGGAAGAGGCTCGCCGGCCAAAGCGCGCCGTATTATATTCTCCGAGTAATCTTCGAGAGAATCATCCATTTCGTCGTTCACCTCGTTGAGCAAGGCAAAATAAAAGAACGCCGCCCACGCAAGCATTACGAGGGTAAGTATAGGCGCCAGACGCCATGTTATGCGATAAATCAGTTTCATTACAAGTTCGTAAGTTTATACCCGAATCCGTAAACTGTCTTTATTTCTATATCTGCGCCGGATTCTTTCAGTTTACGGCGCAGATTTTTCATCTGAGCATAAATAAAATCAAAGTTGTCGGCCTGGTCTATATAGTCTCCCCATACGGCTTCGGCAAGTGTGTGTTTCTCTACCAGCCTCTCGGGACGATTCATGAAGTACAATAAAATATCATATTCTTTCCTGCCTATTTCCAACGCCTTGTCTCCAACGCATACCTTAAAGCTTTCGGGGTAAACAGTAACGTTACCCACTTTTATCGACGTTGCACCATCACGCTGCCTGCGGCGAAGCACGCTTTTCAGCCGTGCGTGCAGCTCGGCCAGGTGGAAAGGCTTGGCCAGGTAATCATCCGCTCCCAAATCCAAACCGTTTACCTTGTCTTCTATAGAATCTTTTGCCGAAAGGATTATTACATTAAACTTACGCTCTTTCTCGCGTAACACGCGTAGCAGGTCGAGCCCGTTTCCATCGGGGAGCATTATATCAAGCAACAGGCAATCATATTCATATCCCAACGCTTTTTGGCGCGCCGTCCTGTAGTTGGCAGCCGTTTCAACGACATAGCGTTCCTTTTCGAGCGAGCGGGTAATAATTTCCCGCAAATCCTGGTCGTCCTCTATTACGAGTACTTTCATTGCAAAATAATATATTGTGGGCTTGCAATCTAATAAAAAAAATCCAAACAACCCCTCACCCACCACTATAATGTTGTAAAGCTACGTATTATTTAGTACCGAGCATAATATGCCGTTCAATTCCATGTCCGCATTTGTCCGTATAATATCTTGTTGATTTTAAGGGTATTTAGATATAGCCAAAAATATGTCTGAGATATTTTAAAATAGGTCGGACATATTTTGAATTATGTCCGACCTAATTCTTTTTTGCTCCCGGTCGTTTTTTATTTTACTTTCAATTTTACTCATATTTCCAGACACGAATAAAAAATATGAGTACCCTTTACAACTTATCGCCGATTTCTACGTTTACAAGAAATATGACAGTTTGCAAGTACACATTCATGGGCTTTCACAACGCGATGAGGATATTCTTACTCATTGCCATGGCCTGGGCATTTACATCTATGAAGGCCCAGAACACGGTAAAAATAAAAGGCACGGTAAACGATGCCGGCGGTAGCCCTATTTCAATGGTCGTTGTAAAAGTCGAAAACCAGGCGGCTGGCACTCTTACAGACCTTAAAGGCAACTACTCGTTTACATTCCAGAGCCGCGACAGCGTTGTCATAACCTACAGTATGCTCGGCTACCGCACGCTACGGCGCGTATTGCTTTCACCACGCGATTCCGTTACCCTGAAAGTAACCATGCACCTGAACGACAAGGTTCTGAACGACGCAGTGGTAAAAGGGCGGCGTGTGCAAACAAACACCATGCAAGACATAAAGGCAGAAAGCGCCAAACAACTGCCTTCTACCACCGGAAACGCCGTGGAAGACCTTATATCCACCATGGCCGGCGTAAGCCGACACGACGAAATGAGCTCGCAATACAACGTGCGTGGCGGAAGTTTCGACGAGAACATAGTCTACCTGAACGGGCAAGAAGTATTCCGTCCCATGCTCGTCCGTTCGGGACAACAGGAAGGCCTAAGCATTATAAACAGCAATATGGTAGAGAAAATAAACTTCTCAACCGGCGGATTCGAAGCAAAATACGGCGACAAGATGTCGTCCGTTCTCGACATTACCTACAAGAAACCTAAAAAATTCGAAGCCTCGGCCAACGGTTCGCTACTCGGCGGAGGTGCATACGTAGGATACGGCAACGACAAGTTCAGCGTAATGAGCAGCATTCGCTACAAAACCACACGTTACCTGCTCGGCTCGCTCGAAACAACAGGAGAATACCGCCCTAACTTCCTCGACTACCAGGCATACCTATCGTGGACACCTAACGAACGCTGGGCATTTGATTTTATAGGAAACATTTCCGATAACCATTACAATTTCAAGCCCGAAAGCAGAGAAACCAAATTCGGCACGATAAACGACGCGAAAACATTCAAAGTGTATTTCGACGGAAAAGAGAAGGACCTGTTTCGTACATACTACGGAGCATTCACCGCAACAAGGAAATTCGGGAAAAACACAGAGCTGTCGCTGCTCGGCTCGGCCTTTTCAACGCACGAACAGGAAACGTATGACATTACAGGCGAATACTGGCTCAACGAATCAGGTTCGCAGGAAGAGTTGGGCGTAGGTGTTTACCGCGAACACGCAAGAAACTACCTTGACGCAAAAGTAGCCAGCGCAGCACTGAGACTTAAAACACGCTTCGGTGCACACAACCTTGAAGCTGCCGTCTCCTTACGCACGGAACACGTTGAAGAAAAAGCCACGGAATGGGAAATGCGTGACTCCTCCGGATATTCCATTCCTCACAACCCGAATGAGCTGCAACTGTTTTACAACATGCACGCCAACGAAAAGATAAACACCACTCGCATAGAAGCCTATGTGCAAGACACCTATCGTTTCAGCAACAAGCTCGGACATTTCACGCTAAACTACGGAATACGCATGAGCAACTGGAGTTGGAACAAGGAAACCATAATAAGTCCGCGCGCGTCAATAGGCCTGATACCCGATTTCAACGACAACTGGGTATTCCGCTTTGCCACCGGTGTGTATTATCAAACGCCGTTCTATAAGGAACTGCGCGATACCGTTACAACCGGTTCTAACACGGTTGTCAGGCTTAACCGGGAAATAAAATCGCAAAGGAGTATTCAGTTCGTTTTAGGCGGCGATTACAATTTCAAACTGGACAACAGGCCGTTCCGTTTCACTACCGAAATATACTATAAGGCCATGAGCAACCTTATACCATACAACATAAACAATGTACGCACCATATACTACGGGCGCAACATAAGCGACGGATATGCAGTAGGCATTGACACCAAGCTATACGGCGAATTTGTGCCCGGTACAGACTCGTGGGTTACGTTCTCGCTCATGCGCACAAAAGAGAAAATCGGGAACAAATGGGTTCCCAGACCTACAGACCAACGATACAACATATCGCTTTATTTCACTGACTTTTTCCCTGGTACAGACCGCTGGAAACTGACGTTACGCGGCGCACTTGCCGACGGTCTGCCTTTCGGCCCGCCTCATTCGGGAAGAGAGAAACAGAACTTCCGCGCACCGGCCTATAAACGCGTAGACATAGGAATGAGTTACCGTCTGCTTAACAACGAGGACGGGTCGCACACAAGGGGCATAGCCAAAATATTGCGCAACGCCTGGCTCGGAATAGACGCATTCAACGTTTTCGGTATAAACAACGTAAACTCATACTACTGGGTATCCGACGTTACCAACCAGCAATATGCTGTGCCTAATTATCTGACTGGAAGGTTAATCAACCTCAACCTGCAACTGGAATTCTAACGTTTTATCCCGTTGCCGGTATAAAAATCTTAAAACCTATTGCCTGTACAAAAAACCGGTAGTTTGCCATAACCGTGAAAATATAGCAAGCCCCGAAAGCTGTAAACCTTATTTTCGAAAAACAAACCTGCACGCTAAGTGCACATATCCTTGTTTGTCTGCATAAAAAGCCGGAGTTTTCATCCGGTTTTCAGGTAGCAAAAAATATGTCAGACATATTTTGAAATATCTCAGACATATTTTAAAATTCCTGCCTTGTATTTTTTCTTTTCTCCCATGTGTGTATAAACGGCTGTTTTCCAGTTTTCACTCCGCAGGCATATAACATACCCGTTTACGGGCCGTAAAACCACACCTTCATAACGCCGGTTTTCTATGAGCCGGAGAGCTAATTCAATAGCGTGTTTATGCATGAAACTACCGCTATATGCTTCTGCCGTTTCAGATAAGGACACTACAATAAAAAGCTCGAGCCTGAGAATAACTGTCCGCTTTTTTATTCACCCGTAATTGTTGCTACTACTTGCCTGCGCCCTCCGCGGTTGCGAAACTCGCACAGATAAATACCCTGCCACGTTCCAAGATTCAAACATCCGCGCGTTATTGGAACAATCACCGACTGACCGATTATAAGGCTTTTGGCGTGTGCCGGCATGTCGTCATCGCCTTCAAGGGTATGCGTATAATATGGTTCGCGCTCTCTGACAAGTATGTCGAAAATACGCTCCATATCGCGGCACACATCAGGGTCGGCGTCCTCATTAAGCGCAAGCGCGGCACTTGTATGTTTTATAAAAAGGTGTAGCAGCCCTGTTCTCGGCAATGGAGGAAGTTTGCCGAGAACCTCATCGGTAACCGGATGAAACCCACGGGTACGCTCATCAAGATAAAATTCCTTTTGTAACCACATACGTCATTCGCTTTCTTCGTCCAATGCTTCAATCAGGAAACTAACAGGGCGGAAACCGTCGTTGCACGAAATCATCGCTGACCGTGGATTCTTCATCCAGCCGTCGTAAATATTCTCTCCGCCACAGGCCAGCGTCATAACGAAAGGCGACATCGAAGTCCACGCACTCTCGCACAAGCCTTCGGGCTTTTCCCACCCATTGGCCACAAACACCTGTCCCTGGCATACACTGCAGGGATGTTCCATTGGGTTTTCATACATCTTTATCAAATCATCGTGGCAAACCTTGCGCACAGCAGTTATCCTTACCTTTTTCATATCACGTAACAATCTTTATTTCACACTATTAAAACAGTCAAATCACCTTACTTAGCTAAACACGAAAATTTACTTTCAGGGTTCTCATCTCTTTTTGCAAAAGTTCAAGGAATTTAGAGGCATGCAAGCCGTCCATCTGCACATGGTGGAACTGGAACGACACCGGAAGCGTAGCCCGTCCGAACATCTTGCGCCGGTATCTGCCCCATATCATGAAAGGATTGTTAAAACACCCGCTGTACATGCCCACAGCACCGTCAAGTTCGCAATTAACAAGCGCGGATGTGCCTATTACCATACTGTTCGTAAGGTCGTAATTCGCACAACATTCACCCACCTGCCGTGTAAGACGTAGATAATCTGCATTAAACTGCTGTAAATTGTCAGAAAAAGGAACATCGCACGAACTTACCTCACCCTCCTTATTGAGAACTATAGTGTTTACTGCAATACTATCATATTTTATCAGTTTGTCGCCAACAGGGAGCGTATAGAACTCTTCTATACTTACCGCCGCACGGCCTATGCACCAACACATCAGCATATTGAATTTCATACTGCTTCTCCTGGATACCCTTACAAGGTTCGTAACATCCAAAGTCTTGAAAAATGTAACCATAGGCATTGGAGCATTCATCCACATCTCGAAAGCATACGCCCGCTTTGTGTCATAGGGGTTAACTTCTCTCATAATTCCATAAAATTAAAGCACAAAGAAATAACGAAGTTAGAAAAATAGCGATTTTTGAATATTACCATGCTCCATAAATAATAGTAGCAATTCTACTCCCTTTGCAGAATTCAATGTAAAACGTCATATCTTCTTCTACATCTTCACCTTTAGGTGAAGGAAAGCCATTTCCCCACATAGTACTGAACGAATATACTTCGTCATCTAACGTCCATCCTGTGCTGTCCGACGCTATAAAGCAGTTTAACCGCTTATAGAAAGACTCGGACGGCACAGAGTCGAACACTATTATCAGTGTGTCAGAATAATCTCCGTTAAAGGAGGTTCTCCCTTCTAAATACCGTACCACCTTAAAATCCGGGATTGTCATACCCGTTATTTTCTCCACAGCTTCAACAGAAGCGAATCGATTTTTGCGCTGCTCCATACTGTAGAGACCTACCGCATTAATAAATAAAAAGGCGTAAACCGTAAGAAACATAGGAGATATCAGCAACAGAAAAATACCCAATTTGGTACTTGTCATGTTCCATTTCCTTGCGAGATGATAAAATAAAGGCGACACTGTAAGCCAGCTCAAT
>URSZ01000106.1 GCA_900550635.1 uncultured Prevotella sp.
ATTTCAAAAAACCGTGTAATTGACTATATTTCAATAATTTCAAAGAACTATTTATCCACTTTTACGGGACAGTAATGCTCAGACATATTTTTCCGCCTCTGAAAACCCGTTTGAAAACTGCCCGAAATACGTGGACAAATTCGGACAACTTTATTCCACACTCTATAGGACATGCATGTTTACATCCTGAATTATCCGCCGGCCTGCCCTCCTTCATTATTTCCCGTGGCACGGCTTTCACCGCAAAAGGCACTTTTATACAATTGCACGGCAAACACGGATCCCCACTGCCTACATATCCCGCGCCACATACAAGGCCGTGCAAAAACTCTGACACTGCCACAGGCTTTACTTAGCCCTGAGTTCCCAGAAAGCCACGGCAGCTGCGGCTGCGACGTTCAACGAATCCACATTGTGCGACATGGGAATGCGCACCACGTAATCGGCGGCAGCTATCGTGTCGGGCGCAAGTCCGTCACCCTCCGTGCCCATTATTATGGCGAGCTTGGGGACGGTCTTCAGTTCAGGAGCGTCGATAGAAACCGATTTATCAGTCAGAGCCATTGCCGCCGTGCGGAATCCGTACCGGGCAAGCGACTCAACAGGTTCGTTCAGCACTGTCCACGGCACGAGAAACACAGACCCCATTGACACCCTTACTGAACGTCGGTTCAACGGGTCGCACGACGAAAGCGTAAGCAGCACGCCGTCAATCCCCAAAGCCGCAGCAGAGCGGAAAATGGCCCCTACATTTGTAGAATCGACCACACCGTCAATCACCACAACTCTTCTGGCCTCGTGGCAAATGCTTTCGACGCTGAGAAGCCCGGGACGTCGCATGGCGCACAGCACACCGCGCGTCAACGTGTATCCCGTAAGCCGCGAAAGCAGTTCACGTTCGCCGGTATATACAGGTATGTCCCCGCAACGCGCGATTATATCTGCAGCGTCGCCGCTTATGTGCCGCCTTTCACAAAGGATTGACACAGGCCGGTAACCCGCACTCAAAGCAACGTTTATCACTTTCGGACTTTCAGCTATGAACAGGCCTTTGTCAGGCTCTAACCTGCTACGCAACTGTGCCTCGGTGAGCTTTCCGAATACGTCTACCCCCGGTTGCGACAAATCTGACACTTCTATTACACGCATATTTATATATATGATAACCGTTCTGGCAGGGCACGGAACCATTCAATGCCTGGAACGCCGGTTCAACCCGGCTGCAAAAGAAAAAAGGGTTGCTCCGGATAATTCCGAAGCAACCCTGCCCCACCATTTTGTAGCGCCTACGGGAATCGAACCCGTGTTCCATGCGTGAGAGGCATGTGTCCTAGCCGCTAGACGAAAGCGCCGCAAAATACTTTAAATAATGCACGAAACTTTGCAATAGCTTGTTTCGTTTTTTTCTTTTTTAGCGGAAGCTAGGAGATTCGAACTCCTGGTACGATTACTCGCACGGCAGTTTAGCAAACTGCTGGTTTCAGCCACTCACCCAAACTTCCATTTAGTCGTGCCAAAACAATTTTTTGTCAAAAGCATTGCAAAATTACAGGTTTTATTTGAAACGGCAAAACCATAGCCTAACTTTTTTGAACTTTACCGGCCACCTGTTGGCAAAACGCGCTCGCCGCAATGCACAAACGCAAAATTGCAATACCCTTCCCCGCAAAAACACATCCAACTCACCGTTTCCGACTCAAGAAAAGCTATTAGAAAAGCCGCTTTTTCTAATTTCAGAAACAATCTGCCGTGTGCATTTCAATATGAAGAAGCAGGTTTTCTGGGACATTTTCTTTGGTTCAAGTAATAATTGTCATTACAATACCGCTTTTATTGGCAAAAAACATATCTTTGTGTTAATTTGAAATTAATGTAACAAAACATGAACACGAAAATGAAAAAAATTTTAAATGTGTTTTTCCTGGCAGCAGTCTTTGCAATCGCTCCCGGGGAAATACACTCAGCCGGCACAGACGGTTTGCACATTATCCCGCAACCGCAAAAGGTGACACCCGGACAGGGAACATTCAAAATCTCCCCTAGTACAACAATCTGCGCTGACAAGAAAGATGTTAAAGCCGTAGCAGCATTCTTTGCGTCGAAAATGAAGGACGCAACAGGCTATGAAATAAAAGTAACGTCAAAACCTGAAGCAGGAGCAATAAGACTTAAAATAGGCAACAAGAGGCGCGACAGCGAAAGCTACACGCTCAAAGTTACATCCGAGGGCGTCGATGCCGTAGCTCCCACGGCGCAAGGCTTGTTCTATGCAATGCAAACTTTCCTGCAGCTGCTTCCCCCGCAGATAGAAAGCCCGAAAGTTGTAAGCAACGTAGAATGGACGGCTCCGGCAGTTACAATCGAAGATAAGCCGCGCTTCAAATACCGCGGCCTGCTAACCGACGTGTGCCGCCACTTCCAAACAATCGAGACGATAAAGAAACAGCTCGACATGATGGCAATGTTCAAGTTGAACCAGTTCCATTGGCACCTGACCGAGGACCAGGGCTGGAGAATTGAGATAAAACGTTACCCCGAGCTTACCAAATATGCCGCATTCCGCGACCGCGGAGATGAGAACTTGATAAACGGATTTTACAAACCTACCGTCGACAGCCTTTACGGCGGTTTCTACACCCAGGAGCAGGTGCGCGAAGTAGTGGCTTACGCAAAGGAACGCTTTATAAACGTAATTCCCGAATTCGAACTGCCCGGACACGAGGTAGCAGCCATTTCTGCGTTCCCGTGGCTGGCTTGCCGTGAAGAGCCGCGCCGTCCGTGGAACATCTGGGGTATATCACCGATAGTTATGTGCCCCGGAAAAGACACCACGTTCGAATTCATCGAAAACGTCCTGGCTGAAATGGTTGAGCTCTTCCCAGGAAAATACTTCCACATCGGCGGAGACGAAAGCCCGCGCAGCGAATGGGAAAAATGCCCTCTGTGCCAACGCCGCGCCAAGGAACTCGGACTTAAGGAGGAAAAGGGACGCAGCATTGAGGCGCAGCTTCAGAGCTACGTTGTTGAGCGTGCCGAAAAGTTCCTCAACAAGCATGGAAAGACAATCATCGGCTGGGATGAAATTCTCGAAGGAGGAAACCTCAACAAGTCGGCCGTTGTGATGTCGTGGCGCGGAGAACAGGGCGGAATAACCGCTGCAAATGCCGGACACCACGTCATTATGGTTCCCAACAACTACGCATACCTCGATTACTTCCAAGATCGTCCCGAAGCCTCGCCTTTCGGCATAGGAGGATACGTTCCGCTTCAAAAAGTGTACAGCTACAACCCGGTGCCCAAGCAGGTAGAAGAGCAAGGCAACGCCAAATACGTGCTCGGCCCGCAAGGAAACACGTGGGGCGAGTATACTGCCGACGGCGACAAGCTGCTCTACCGCATGTTCCCGCGCGCCGTGGCAATTGCAGAGATTGGCTGGACTGAAATGTCCAACAAGGATTCCCTCAATTTCTTTGAAACGCTGGACAATGACGCCTCCGTGCGCATGTCGCTGCACGACGTGAACTTCCACATGCCGATACCCGTACAGGAAGGCATGGCATACAAACGCCAGGCATTCGTTGACGAAATAGTAATGCCTATCACCACGGTGCGTCCCGTAAAAGTGGTCTACACCACCGACGGCAGCGAGCCTAACGCCAATTCAACAGTCTATACGTCCCCAATCAGGATAAAGGAAAGCTGCACGCTGCGCCTGGCCTCGGTATTCCCCAACGGAATAATAGGCGGCCACAACAGCATTAAAATGGTAAAAGAACCTTACTCGCCGGCCATAGAAAGCAAGAACGTCGAGCCGGGACTGAACCTGCACGTAGCTTACGGCCTGTTCAAGAAAACTGCCGACTTGGCTGATTACTACGAATGGGATAACAGCATAACGAAAGACTTTGGCGGCCTGCGCATAAAGAACCCCAAGAACGATTACTCCACCGTGGCCGAAGGCTACATCATGATTCCCGAAGACGGAGTTTACGGCTTCCTGTCCGAGAACAACCAAGTAATAATCGACGGCAAAGTAATAGTAGACAAAGATAATGATGTTGTTAAACGTTCCGAATCCGGCGGCGGAACGGTAGCCCTTAAGAAAGGACTCCACAAAATCAAAGTCGTGTTCATTGGTTATAACGGAGACGGATGGCCCACCTACCATAACAATACACGGGTGCGGATTTGCAACACTTCGAAGAACGAAAACTTCAAGGACGTAACTCCCGACATGCTCTTCCACGAAGTGCCCATGTTCGAATAAGCCACCCATTAATCATGCAAACGGCCGCGCAGTCCAGTGCGGCCGTTTCTTTTTCTTTCGGCTAAGGCTTCATAAATCGTTTGGCAAGAAATCCGAATAGCATTATCAATATTGCGGCATTAACGGCTACACCTTAATGCAGACATCTGGAGACGCAAAAAAAGTGCAAGGAAACGGCTCTCCGGAACGGTATAAAACGGGTACTAATTATCAGGCGGTTACAAGCAGGTAGGAGAAAAGAAAAAATACAAGGCACATATTTCAAAATATGTGCCTTGTATTTTAAAATATCTCAGACCTATTTTTTGCCTTTTCCAATACGGGTGACAGCAAGGCAGACAAAAACGACAGTTTTTTCGTACACTTTAATTCAGTGTGAAAACAAGCCTTAACTGCTACGGAAAAACAGAACGGGTTACGGACTTTTGCCCGCAACCCGTTTCTGGCTCTATGGAAGAATGGATATTAAACGATTCCTTGTGCCATCATAGCCTTGGCAACTTTCATGAATCCGGCGATGTTTGCGCCTTTCACGTAGTTGATATAGCCGTCGGGCTGTGTACCGTAGCGTATGCAAGCCTCGTGAATGCTCTTCATTATGCTGTGGAGCTTGTTGTCTACTTCCTCAGACGACCAGTTGAGACGCTCTGAGTTCTGTGTCATTTCAAGACCCGATACCGACACACCGCCTGCGTTTGAAGCCTTGCCCGGAGCATACAGTATCTTTGCTTTCTGGAACTCTGCGATAGCCTCGGGCGTGCTGGGCATGTTTGCACCCTCGGAAACAGCTATTACACCGTTCTTCAAAAGTGCGCGTGCGTCGTCGCCGTCTATTTCGTTCTGTGTAGCCGACGGGAGGGCGATGTCGCACTTCTCGTTCCAGGGACGTGCACCGGCAACATACTTAACGCCGTATTTCTCGGCATATTCACGGATACGTCCGCGCTCTATGTTCTTCAGTTCCATAACGTAGTTCCACTTTTCGCGGTCTATGCCGTCGGGATCGTAGATGTAACCGTCGGAATCAGAAAGGGTAACAACCTTAGCACCAAGGGTGATGAGTTTGTCAACTGTATATTGAGCCACGTTGCCCGAGCCGGATACGCACACGGTCTTGCCTTTGATGTCTATGCCGCGCGTCTTGAGCATTTCGAGCAGGAAATATACGTTTCCGTAACCGGTAGCTTCGGGACGGATAAGCGAGCCGCCGAATTCCAGACCTTTTCCGGTAAACGTGCCGGTATATTCGTGTGTGAGTTTCTTATACATTCCGAACATGTAGCCTACTTCGCGTCCGCCTACACCTATGTCGCCTGCGGGAACGTCGGTATCAGGACCGATATTGCGCCACAGCTCGGTCATGAAAGCCTGGCAGAAACGCATAATCTCGCCATTGCTCTTGCCGCGGGGGCTGAAATCCGAGCCACCCTTTGCACCACCCATAGGAAGCGTGGTAAGAGAGTTCTTGAAAGTCTGCTCGAACGCCAGGAACTTCAGGATACCGAGGTTTACTGAAGAGTGGAAACGCAAACCGCCTTTGTACGGGCCTATTGCGTTGTTGTGCTGAACGCGGTAACCTGTGTTGGTCTGCACTTTGCCTTTGTCGTCAACCCAAGTTACACGGAACGTGTAAATACGATCGGGAATGCAGAGACGCTCTATAAGGTTGGATTTCTCAAACTCGGGATGTTCGTTGTATTCATCCTCAATGGTGGCTAAAACCTGCGATACGGCCTGGATGTATTCAGGCTCGTTCGGATAACGACGTTTTAAAGTGTCGAGTACTTCGTTAGTTTTCATCTTGATTGTTTTATTGCATTAAACTCTTCCGGCTGCAAAAGTATAAAAAAGTTTATAATTCGAGCGAATTAATTGAAAAAAATCGCTATTTCCCCGCTTAAAAAATAAAAAGTCATCATTTTCCGGCCTTACAACGGGCTTTTATTTACAAATACGGGATATGTTACCGAGAGTTTTTGAACAAAGCACGTATTTTTACACCTAATCATAAACAAATTTCCAAAATATCGCTAAATATCCTGAAAAATGAAAAGCAAAGCGGCTTGCAAACCGCTTTGCTTAGTAAAAAAGCGCCGACTGCTGGCTAAAATGCCGCAATTTGTGGTTTTTAAATCACCGGCAAGGCGTTTTCAGAAAACCACCCTGCGGGCATATGGCGGCTGCGCGGTATTATCCACTTTCTGTTCCATAAGATGATATAACGGAGAGAGTATTACATCAGTTCCTTCCACCAGGAACAGATTGCCTCCCAAAGATTCGAAAGCCGAAGTGCGTGCAAATCCCGCGGCACAGGCATCCTGCGCCGCAAGCAACAGAGGGCCGCAAAAAACTTTGAAGCTGCCGCTTTCGTTATTCTCGCTGTTAAGCGTGCTTTCTATGCGCGGTTTCATGTCAAAAGCCACCTGAATGCGGTCGCCAGCCTTTAATTTCATGGTTATCGAGGCCATTCCCTCCGCAACGGATGTTTCCAAAGGTGTCTTCCCGTTCAGCGTTACCTTGAAGTTCTCCATCCACGACGCATGTGCGAGGGAAAGCGTCACTTCACGCTTTGGCGCAGAAATCACACGTATATCCACGCGGTTGTCGAAAGGATAACTAGTTGTTTCCTGAATGCAGAGCACCTCTTTCCTGCCGAAAGGCACGGTAATTTCGGCATTATGGTAAAAAGGCAGCGCCACTTCGTTGCCACGTCGGAATGCGGCATACTCCACGGCACGCCCCAGTCCCTCGCCTCCGCGCATTGTGCAGCACCACCAGGCTTCGTTGTCGCTTACGGCAACACACGGCTGCCCGAATCCCTTGCCCGGGCATTTGTCTGTACCGAAGCCGCCGTTCGCCCGCTGGCCGTGGCAAATGGCATTATAATAAATCATCTCAGCGTCGTCGCGATACGCGGCCTTGCCCGTAAGTTGCCACAGCTGTGCTGCCACGATGTACGAGTCTACTATGGCACAAGGCTCAGTCCAGGTTTCGTAACGGCGGAACCAGTTGTAATTGGCATAGTTCTCGGTCATACCGTATTGGCGGTAGTATTGCCAGCGTTTCTCTACCTCGCCGAGCAGTTCCTTGTTGCCCGTAATGCCGGCATACCTTATCAATCCGCGCAACGCGGTAAGCGTGGCATGCGTCTGCGCCTTTATGCCCACCACATCCACCTTCAGGAACAAGTCGACAAGCTCATCTATTACCGGCTTCAGCTTCTTGTTGCGCGTCACCTCGTAAGCCTGGATAAGCCCGTCCATTCCTATGAACACACATCCCACATCGGTCGACAACCTCCACCGTCCTATCGTCTCGCCCAAGCTGCCCGAAGCGCCTCCTTTAGTCTCGCTCCGGCCGGCGGGGTCGATAGGATATTGCAACATGATGTCCCTGCCCTCAACGAAAAGATTTTCGGATATGCTCCGTATTATTGGCAGCACGGTCTTGTCGTTTTTCCAACGGTAGTACTCGCAAAGCCCGCGCAGCACCCACCCGTTGCCCGACAGTTGCTGCTCGTCGAGCGAGTCCTTATGTATAGTGCCGAAATACCCGCGTTCGTTCAAGTGTGAAGGTATCCGGCGAATTATTTCGGAAAGATATTTTGGCTCGCGTCCCGAAGCTTGTGCGTCCATCACAAGTCCCAAAATAGTACGCCCTTCGGTATCGCCCGGCCAATAACCCGACTGCTGCTCGGTGAGGAACACACGGTCGGGCCGGTAACGTTCATCTTCAAGGCGTGCCATATTGCGCAGCACGCGGCTGTTGAGTTCGCCACTCACGCTGATATTGGCAAAGCCTACGGGTATATATTGCGTTTTGTCGTTCGCGCCGGCGTTTGAAAACACAGCCGCCGCAAATAGCACAACCGCCGATACGGCTGCGCGCATGGTGGAATACTTAGGCATAAATCAGAAAAATCTTTAATTAAATCATACAAATATAGTAAAACTCGCCCGATTTCGGATGGATTTAGGAAGAATAATGTAAACTATTGGGCTTTCAGGGAGATACGCAGCATTATTCCGCATTTGTAAATGTGTGCTTTGAAGCCGTTTTTTGAATAGTTAAGC
>URSZ01000107.1 GCA_900550635.1 uncultured Prevotella sp.
AAAAGAAAAAATACAAGGCACATATTTTGAAATATGTGCCTTGTATTTTAAAATATCTCAGACATATTTTTCCCCGTCTAAAAGCCGCATGAAATCACGGCTTTTGCCTGCTGCCTTTTTTGTCTGCAAAAAGTGCTTTTAAAATGCCTCCACTTTCCCGCGCGGCACAAGACGGCAACTTACCAGCACATGGCGTCCGGAATAAAGGGTCACTCCGAAAACATAACCATCGCCACCGTCCTTTATACGCAGGCGGCTGCGCAATTCTTCGGCCCGCATGGGAAAATTACGCACCGCCACATTTGCCTGCGGCAACGATGAACACAGTTGTTTTATTTCCTTTTTTGAAAAGCCCACTACGCTCTCGACTTTGAAAATCTTACCGATGAAATCGCGGTTTATTTCATCAGATGTGTATAAATGAGTATTCGGGTGCAACTTCTTCAGGCCATAGCGTTGGGTCGGCAGTCTGAAAGCTCCGGCTTTAAGCACGGGGGCAGCAGGTTCGTATAGAAAATTCCCGATTTCATCGGTAAAATCACAGACTGCCGCCCGTTCTTCACGCATACGGAAGGAGAAAACAAACGTTTGTGCGCCGCAAATGTCGGAACACACGATAAGCGTGTCCGACTCGCAAGAAAAATCGATGAATGCTATGATTTCCTTAACCTCACCGCCTACCGCCACCACGTGTATTTCAGTGCATTTGCCCAACGCCGCCCCGGCCGCGCTTATGTCGAGCATTGGCGATAGCTTCAGCATGAGGCAGGAGCAACGTTCTCTGATTGACGGAAGAAGACGTGTAACATCGGGCGTACAATCACCGAGCAAAACAACCTTGCGGTTGCAATTGGAACGCCTTGCAGGGTCGAGAAACATAAAATCCACAGGTTTCATCGAAGAAAGGAACTCTTCGGCTTCGGCACAAACCACTGAAAAACCGCCTAACCCCATAGCCGGGAAGTTGTTCCGGGCCAACGCGCACAGCTCCTCGTTGCGCTCTACATAGACGGCCTTTTCGAAACAGGGCGACATGGCCATGAAATCCACGCCCAAGCCGCCCGTCAGGTCTGCCATGCACCCGCGCGCCGCAACGGCACGCCTTATTATATCTGCCTTGTAGGCTGCCGTGGCCTCGCTCGAACACTGCTCGAGCGATATACGCTCCGGAAATTCCACGCCCGCCGTTGCCGCAAAGCGGGGAGCCTTGTACTTTAGGCGCTGCGCTCCCTCTATCTGCACAAGCGCCGCCCGCAAATCCACACCTTCGGCAACTTTTGCGTTCAGCGCAAGCCTGCGCACGTCATCAGAAGCATGTGCGGCGATAAAAGCGCGCGTTTCCTCGTTAATCATCTTATCACTTTATAGTATTTCCTGGCGTTTGCGCGCGACGTGTAGTTGAAATGCCACCACTCGGAGCGCAAGGCGCGGAAGCCGGCCTCGCGCATTACCCGTCGCAGCAAACGACGGTTATTGTAAGCCTCGCACGTCAGCTTTCCCTGCCGCAGAAGCTCGTCTTCCTTGTCGATATGTGCAAGGCGCGTCATGTTGTCTATGCGCGTGCCCATGGTTATGCTGTCGCCGTTTGCGTCGGCTATGGTAACATCAACCGCAAGCCCGTAGTTGTGCAGCCCGCCGCCGTTGGCGGGATTGCTCACGTAGATGTTTTTCGGAGTTCCGGCCACGACATTCCACATACGTTGCTGTACCGACATCGGGCGGGCGGCGTCGTACACCTTAAGGGTAAGGCCGGGGTGCGAGCGGCGCAATATCTGTTGCGCCTTATGGAGGGCTGCGGCCGCTTTCGGGTGCAGGTAGGCCGTGTTAAGGTCCTTGTAAAGCACTTGTCCGGTGAAATTGTCGGCACGTGTGTACATAAGGCTCACGAGAATGGTGGAGTCTACGCTTGCAATGGTAACCATACCCTGTTTCTCCATTGATTTTTCGGTTGCGCTCTTTGTGGCTTGTGCAGCAACGTTTGCGGCAGGAAAAATAAGGCACGTAAATAAAATTGCAGCAGTTGTTCGCAAATAAAAGGGATACTCTTTTTGAAATATGTTCATTGTGGTTTTGTTTTTACCGGCTGAAATCGAGAATACTTCCGTCGGGCAGGACAGCACGTGCCGTAATGCCGAGCTTTACTCCGGGACGTGCGTTTGAATAAAAGACAACCGAAGCCCTGCCGTTCTCGTCGGTTAGGACATCGGGATTCCAATAAAGCGTGCGACGGAAATCATTTGAATCGGGAAGGTCACGCTTGCGGTAATCAGGCCCTTCGAACCCCTCGTCTACGTTATATCCCGGGAAATGTACTACCTTGGCCTTGCCTTTTACCTTAATAAGCTCCGGGTCGTCGTTCAAATAAATAAACATCGTGTAAGAAGGGCGCTTGTCTGCCCCGGGAACAGGCGCAATCTTGTGCTGCGTGTCGGCTTTAGTAGAGAAATAAACGCCGGAAACCTCGTTGGCAAAAAGAGTATAGTCGTACCTCGGCAGAGCTTCGCGGCTGAACACCTGGTTGTCCACTATGATGTTCACAGGCCAGTTCTTGTAGGTGAATTCATAGCCGTAATCGGTGTAGAAATAGTCGAATTTGTTGTTTATTGCCTTCAGCAAGTCCCAGAGCAGAGGAGTATCCTCTCCTTTGTCGCAGTAGCGCATGGTTTCGTAGGGTATGTTATAATATATGTCGCAGTTGCGGCGCGCGAAGTCCTCTCCGCCCATCCAGTGCTTGCGCCCGCTGCTGGTGTTGTCGCGGCGTTTGCCTTTCACCACTGCGCCGGCCAGACGTATGTCGCCTTTCGAGATTGTATCGTTCCACGAAAAATAAACGCTGTCGGAGCTTTGCGGCTCGTGGGAATATGCTGACGTGAAAAATTCCCTCGGGTCGAGTGTGCGCACCGCAGGCGCGAAACATCTGTCGAGCACCAGGCGCACGGACTTCTCCTTGTCGCCCACATAGGTGCGGAAACGTCCTATTCCCCAGTTATAGTATTTTGGCGGCATTAGTGCGAATCCCCCGCTGCTGTCGGTTATGCACGAGCCGGAGGCTTTTCCGTTGGGAGTATAGATATTCACTTCGAGCCGTGCGCCCGCCATTGCAAGCCGTTTGCGGTTGTCGGAAAGCAGATAGCCGCATAAAAGCTGCCCTTCCTCAACAGGTTGCACGAGTTTGAAAGGTTTCACCCCCGACATCTCATTCCAATCGTATCGTCTCCAGCCTTGCACCATCAGCAGCAGGTCGAGCGCACGGCGGTGCTGTTCGTCGTCGCTCTCGAAATAGTATTCTGGACGGTAGACAAAGCCTTTTATGTCGGAAGCCAGAAGCAAATCCGCATTGGCCGTTATGTCCGTACCGTTTTGTTCGGTAGATACGTCGTGCACTGCGAGCGAGAAATAAGCGTTACAGGGATTTCCCTGCCTGTCCGCGAGTTTCATGTCGAGCACAACAGGCGCAAACGGCCGGTACTGCGTTTCGTTCTGCCTTACGGTGAGCGTAACGGGCCATTGCGGCTTTTTCCATACAAGCCGTTCCCAAAGTATCCGTCCTTCGTCGTCGAAAAACGTAACCTGGTTTATTCCGTAATGCAGGTAATGCGCGGCAATGCCCCACGCCTGCCTTTTCCCGAGCCTCAACGTATCGAAATAACACGCGGCCCCGCGACAAGTTACGCTTATGCCCACGAGTTTTCCCTCGAGGTCGGACGTAGCGCTTATATCCAAGTTCAAACTGTCGGCAGTTTGCGTTGCAAGCGCCACTATGCCCGACGTGCGTGCGGCAGGCAGGCGGAAATCGCGCCGCTCTCCCGTTCCGTCGTCAAACACCACGCGACATTCCCCGCTTTGCTGCGGCAGGATGAACGAGCCCATGCCTTCGTGTTCGGTGTGCGTTGTAGAAATTACGTTCCCTTCCGGCCCGTAAAGATAGCAATCCGCGTCTACCGGCAGTCCTTTCTTATCGGTAACGCGATAGGCAATCTGTTGTTCGAGCCCTTCCACCCGCGCCCCGCCCTCGGGATAGAATTCCACGAACAGGCCGTTGTGCTGCGCGGAATCCGAACGCAGCGTAGCCGGTTCCTTGCGCGGCACGGGTATGTCGGGGTTGTATTCCTTTTCTTTCATAAAGGGGGAAGAATACGTGCCCAGCGTGTCTTTTGTCTCATAAACGGGTATGAGACGCGAAAAGCAGTAATCGCCGTCCCAGTTGAGCATGGCGCGGGTAAAGGCCCTTACCTCGTAAAAGCCGCTTCGCAGCAGCCCGTCGAGCGGCAGGTATCCGGATACCTGTCCTTCGGAAATCTCATAGTTTTTCCTAATTACGAGATTGCCGTCGTCGTCGAGCAACTCCACGTAAAGCACCTTGCTCAAATCGGTGAACCTGAGGGTAGAGGCACGCACCACGTATGCCTTGAAATAAATCTTTTCGGAAAAAAAGTAAGCGTTGTTGTCAAGGTGCAGATACACCTTCTCCTGGCTGCATTTGCTGTCGTATTCCGATATGTTCTTAAAAAACGACAATATCTTTTCGCGGCTGCTGCCGGGATTCTGTGCAAAGCCCGGCACTAACGCTGCCGCAAAGGCAAGCATGAGCAGAATGCGTTTCGTTTTCATATCGTTCTTGTTTTAATCCGTCGTGTTGGAAACATACTCCTTTTCCTGAAAACCGGAGTAAAATTCCGGCCTCCTTTCCAATCCCTCGCGAAAGCCCCTTGCCGTGCGGGCTGAAATATGTCTGAGATATTTTAAAATATGTCAGACATATTTCGAATTAGGTCAGACATATTTTCTCTTTGCTCCGGGAGGGGTAGAAAACTCTCCTCAAAAATGCAGACAAATGCGCACTCGCGCTGTAGGACAACACTTCTGCGGTCGCCGCACGGCATGTTGCACCCGGTGTTTCACTCCATGCCTTCGAGGTAGTGCTGGCGTTTCATCTCGGCCGCCACCGTTTCGAGTTCTTCGTACCACTCGCGGCCAAAGGCGCGTATCAGCGGTTCGCGCAGGAACTCGTACACGGCGATGTCGAGCTTCCTGCCCAGTTCCCTTGCGCCGCGGCACACGCTCCAGCGGTGGTAGTTGAGCGCGAGCGTGCCGTCGCCCAGGCGCGTTACCCTTATGGGGTATAACGCGCAGGATATTGGTTTCACGAAGTCGGTTTTTCCTTCGGCATGTGCCCTTTCGAGGGCACACATGCAGCAGCCTCCGTCGCCCTTGCAGGTAAACACGCAGTCCTTGCCGTCAACAATGCTCGTTACGAGGTCGCCGTCGCTGTCCACGTAGGCCACGCCCTGTTTTTCTATCACCCGGAGCGCCTTTTTGTCGAGCTTGTCGCTCACGGCGGGCAACGCTTCTTCAATCTGCGCTATTTCCTCTTCGGTCACCGGTGCGCCGGCTTCGCCTTCAACGCAGCAAATGCCGTGGCAATCCGCGAGGTCGCAGCAGAACTTCTGGGTGATACACTCGGCCGAGACGATAATATCGCCCACCTGAATCATAGGTATGTCGTATTCTGAAGTCATATTTAATTACACATTATTATATATAGCAACCGCGCCGGTCAGGCTACCACTCTATAGGAGTCTCTCCGCGGCTGCGCAGGTAATCGTTGGCAAGCGAGAAATGATGGTTGCCGAAGAAGCCCCTGTAGGCCGACAGCGGCGAAGGATGGGCCGACGTGAGCACGAGGTTGCGCGTGCGGTCGATGAGCGCGCCCTTGCGTTGCGCATACGCGCCCCACAGCATGTACACTATTCCGTCGCGGTGCGTGGCAAGGGCCTGTATGGCGGCGTCGGTGAACGTTTCCCAGCCTTTGCCCTGGTGCGAGCCGGCCTGATGGGCGCGCACGGTAAGCGTGGCATTGAGCAGGAGCACCCCTTGGCGCACCCACCGCGTGAGGTCGCCGCTCTGCGGCACGGGCGCGCCCGTGTCGTCGTGCACCTCGCGGAATATGTTCTCGAGTGACGGCGGGAAACGCGTGCCTTCGGTAACCGAGAAGCTCAGCCCGTGGGCCTGTCCTTCCTCGTGATACGGGTCTTGCCCTATGATAACCACCTTTACCTTGTTGAACGGGCACAGGTTGAACGCATTGAAAATAAGCGAGCCGGGAGGATAGCAACGCCCCGCGGCATATTCGTTGCGCACGAACTGCGCCAGCGCCGTAAAGTAAGGCTTCGAGAACTCGCCGCCCAGGACGTTCATCCAACTTTCTTCTATCTTGACATTCATAAGAACCGGAAACTATTGATATGCAAATATATCAAGAACGCGGCTAACCTCAAGCCCTTCGCTTCCTTTTTTGCACGTAAAACAAAGCATGGCGTGACAGGGGAATGCCTTGTGCCGTCATCCGAACACCTCGTGCAGCACGTCGAGCGATTTCAAACCGGGGAACGACGGCAAGTGCAGCGAATAATATTCGTTTATCGCGTCGAGCAGCCGCCTGCGCTGGCCGCGCGTAAAGGCAAAGCGCGACGCCGTGGCGTATTTCATGCGCATTAGCTTGGGCAACAGTGCCGCCTCGGCGGGTTCGAGCACATGGCCGTGCTGCGGGTGCAGCGTGCAGTAGCGTCCGCTCTGCAGGTCGAAGTAACAGCCCTCGGCGTAACCCTCAAAATTTGGCCGCACACCCAAATAGTGCGACAGGTGCAGCAGGAACACCAGGTGGAAGTTGGCACATCCGTCGCCCACAGCGTCAAGCCAGCGCACCGATGTCTCCACGAACCCGAACACACCCTCGTCGGGCTGCGGAGCCTTGAGGGCGGCACACAGGAACTCGGCAATGAAAAGGGCAATGCACGTTTTGGGAGGGTCGTATGGTATAGACGCGAACACCACATAAGGCTTGGCATTGCGCACATGCTGCAATCCGGCCGCCGGCCGCGCGTTCCACTCCAGCTCCAGCAGCGCCAGCGGCGAAAAGAGCACACTCTTGACCGCGGCGCGGCGCGTCTTGGGCACACGCACGAGAAAGGCCACACGCCCCTCCGCCTCGGTATAGGTCTCGACCACCACCGAAGCGTCATTGTATTTTACCGTGCGCAGCACCACTGCCTTGGAACGTACCAACATCGCACAAACTGTTTTTGCAACCGTAAAATTACTCACTTTTTCGTTATGTCGCAACCCGGCCGCCCTTGTCTGCCTCCGGTACACCTGTTAACATTTACAAGGTAGGAGAAAATCGAAATTATGTCCGAGAAATTTTAAAATATGTGCCTTGTATTTCAAAATATGTCCGACCTTTTTTCGACCCTTCGTAACCCTATTGTAAATCAAAGCGTTATACATGTCGTTATTTGTCTGCAAAAAACGCCGGGTTTTAACACTATCCGCACCATGCCGTACGTTTAATCTCCGGCGCCTCGTCCGCACCGCCCGAAACGCCGCACAAACAGGCCGGAAATTATGCACGAGGCAATAATTTTTAATGACAGGCAAAAAAATTCCGAAATAAATTTTGCCGGTATGGCCGAATGTTGTACTTTTGCACTCGCAATCGTCGAAGCAACGTGTTTCTGCGGTTCGCAAACCAGGCGGCCGGTTCGTCTATCGGTTAGGACGAGAGATTTTCATTCTCTAAAGAGGAGTTCGACTCTCCTACCGGCTACAATTAAAAGAATAAATACAAAGATGGCAAACCATAAATCATCACTCAAAAGAATACGCCAAACAGCAACACGGCGTCTGCACAACCGTTACTATGCCAAGACCATGCGCAACGCTGTGCGTAAACTGAAAGCTACTACCGAGAAAAGCGAGGCCGCAGAAATGCTGCCCAAAGTTCAACACCTTCTCGACAAGCTGACAAAGATGAACGTAATACACAAGAACAAGGCAGCAAACTTGAAGTCGGCTGTCAGCAAGCACGTTAATTCGTTGCAGTAAGTTTTTCATACAATTTGTTTTTAGGTTATTTGAGGCGGACTACTCTGTAAAAGGAGATAGCTCGCTTTTTGCATATATACACACCACATACGCACGGCAAGCGGCAACGCATACCAATCAAAACAAGCTCATCCGCCCGCACGGAAAGACTGCCACGCAAGCCTGCTTTTTCTACCCACTTTGCAACCGGATTTCAGCTATTTTTAGTATCTTTGTAGCTACGAAAATTTAAAACCAATGGACAACATAACTAACAGTGCAGAAAACTATTCCGCAAGTAACATCCAAGTACTCGAAGGGCTCGAGGCGGTACGCAAACGCCCGGCCATGTATATAGGCGACATAAGCGAAAAAGGACTGCACCACTTGGTTTACGAAACAGTAGACAACTCCATCG
>URSZ01000108.1 GCA_900550635.1 uncultured Prevotella sp.
AGACGGTATCAAATTCGAGTTGCAGTCAATAGCTCCCGACGCAGAGAACAACAGCGAAGTAGCTACACTGGAAGCAGCACTCAACCAAGTAGCAGGAGCTACCGACGGCACAACAGCTTGGAAGGACGCAACTTCCGACCTGAAGAAGTACTATGAAGCCTTAATAAGCCTCAAAGCCGGCTCTGCAACTTCTGTAAAGCTCGCTCTTGCTGACCTTAAGGCTGGTGTAGAAAAAGCAACCGCTACAGGCGAAGAAGATTTGAAGAAAGCTATCACCGCTGCTATCGACGCAGCAGTTACCTCTATCAATAGCTGCACATATCCGCGCAACATCAATCTTCCCGACGGTGCTGCACAGGTAAAATGGACCGGAGCTGCGTTCGACTACATCACCGCTTCAAACGTTGGTAGTTTGGCATACACAAGCATGGCTGATTTCGTTTACCCTGCTTCGCTGTATTACACGACAAACACCGCAATCAAGACTTCTACAAGCCGCCTTGCCGACAAATACGGCACAGACTGGAAAACTTGCCTTGCTCTTTACAATGGTGGTGGCACTTCGGTTGAAGCAAACACACAATCAGTTGCATTGGAGAACCAGATCCAGTATGCAGTAGGCCGTCTCGACGTTGCCGCTAAGTTTGCAAGCGCTACAGTAAAAGACAACTTGCAGGAAGATGTCAACACTGCAGCAAGCGAAGGCATAACCCTCGACGGTATCCTTGTAGGCGGACAGAAGAACGTTGGTTGGGACTTTGTAACTCCGATAAACAATATTGAATACACCATATACGACGCTTCGGTTACTTCTACTAAAATAGGAACAGAAGACATCAAAGACAAAGTTATGGCACAAACGCTGGCTTTGGCTACTGCTGCTGGCGAGAAAGTACGCTTTGCTATCGAGCTTACGAACAACACAGGCGTTGCATTCACCGGCGTTGACGGTATCGTTCCCGCAGGTGCGCGTTTCTACCTCGTAGGCGAACTGGAGCCACAGACAGGCGTAGCTAACAACCGCGTGTTCGAAAAGGCTTACAACACCAAGGCCAACGTAACTATCAACTCGCTGGCTCACGCTTACAACGGCATTCCCGACCTTAAGAACCCGAAACTCGAACTCGGTCTTTCGGTTAAACTCGAATGGACTGCAGGTCTCGTAGATGACGTAACTATAGATTAAGACATGAGACAGTCCGGCCGCATGCCGGAACAACAGGGTGGCAGGCTTTGACCGGCCTGCCACTCACTAACAGAAATTCCGCAGCACGGCGGAATACCCCTCGGATACCTACGCAAGAGGGAAAACGAACCACATAAAGCCAGTAAACATGATTACGGATAAGCCATCAGTTATGACACAAATACAACGATTAGGGAAAGCCATGTTCCTGTTGCTCTTCATGGCTACGAGTTGTATAGACGAAGACCTGTCGAGGTGCGGCCAAAATTATTCCATAAGCTACCAGCTGAAGCTGTCGCTGTCGTTGCAGGAAACGTTCGACAAAGAATTCATCACGGCCGACGAGCAGGCCCTTGCCGCCAAACTGCGTACCGATTTGAGCAGTGTGCTGAGCGATCGGGCCAAGCTGATGGACCTGTCGTTCTTCAAAGCGCAAAGCGGAAAACTGGAAAAGCACAACCGTATCATGCCTAACGCCAACGAGACATCGCTAACCGTTTACATGAAGCGCGGCGAATACTACAACGTGGCACTTGCCGCCACCAACGAAGTGAGCAGCACAGTAAACATACAAGATGCCTCGTCGTACTCGGGAATCCGTCTGCGCCAGGCCGACGCCGACACCATCGACGCCTACAGCTCGGCCATTTACATGGGACTGGAACTTATAACAATGGCACAAAAGGACGACCGCTTCTTAGTTCCTCTTTATATGGTCAACTCAGTGCCGGTGCTCGTTATCAACACAGCAAGCTCATCAGCCAAAGTGCTGTACACTTACGTGCAGGGAACAGCCACAGGCCTGCAATGCTCCGACAGCACTTTCACATACAACAACCCGTCAGTAATGCGCACAAGGTGCACCGAGACAGGAAGCCTGGAGGCTTACCACTGCGTTTGCTTCCCCTCGCCCAACGCTACGACAAAGTCGGACGACGGCCTGTGGAGAATGGACGTGTACACGCAAACGGCCGACAACAAATACGTAAAGAACGTCTTGGACATAAAAGAGCCACTTTTGGCAGGAAACATGCTTGTAATAAAGGCATTCCTCAAGGACGACGGCACTATCACGACCGACTCGCCCGAAGTAGGCGTATCTGTTGAACTCGACTGGAACCCGGGCGGCGATTTCGACATCGAGATGTAGGGAATCGCACAACGGCCAATTTATATACATAAACTACTCTTACCAACGCAACAACCGCAGGATATAAAAACAACGGCAAAAAAGCTGAAACGAATATGAAAATGTGCTCTACTGACAATAAAACCACAAAGCCGGAGCAGAAAGTTTTCTACGGCTCCGGGAGCAGAAAAAAAATAGGTCAGACATATTTTAAATTATGTCAGACATATTTCAAAATAGGTCAGACATATTTTTCCGCACTCCTTACCGGGGGCACTGCTTCAAAAGCGTCCGGTTTCCTGCGGAGCTATGCGGCATTGAAACACACCCTCGTGTGCTGCGGCTGCATGGCGCTGCTTGTTGGCGCGTCGGCCATGCTTGCACTGGCTTCGTGTTCCGACAGCGAACATACCGAAAGCGCACCGCGTGAAAACGTTAAGCTCCTTGTCAGCATACCCGGTTACACGGCAACTGGAGGAAAAGAGGACAAAAGCACAGGAGACCCGGGCACAGCCGTAGACAAAGGCAGCGACTGGGACCGCCTTACCATAATTCTGGCCTATAACGACAACGGGAACAGGGTTCTGAAACGTACATTGAGCAAGGACGACTTCGACAACCTGCCTGATTATGAATCGCGGTCGGGCATAAAACTGTTCACCATAAACGTGCCGGTGGGTAACACCTACATATATGGCATAACCTATAGCAGCAATGCGGCCAACAACCCCGAAGCCGATATAGACGCCTGCAAAAGCTATACAGATGTGCAGGAACTGACCATATCCAATGACTATGCTTCAAACAATTCAACCATCGATTATGCAAAGTTCGTTAGCGTGGCTACGGGATACTATGCCGGCGATTACGGACTGCCCGCATTATTTACCGTGCAACAGGGCAGCGGCGAGATAGGAAGCATGCCAACAATGACACTCACGCGCCTGGCTTCGAAAATCGACGTACAGTGGGACGCAGCCGACGCATACGAACAAGGATATACCGACGTGAAAGTAACCGATTTCAAATACTGCGGCAAAGCCAAAGGCCGCCTGTTCCCGTCAATAAACACGGCAAGCGCGGCAAGCGGAGACCAGGAATGGACTTTCTACAACACCTCCGGCATAAGCCAGCGCAACGGGCGCGTGTATCATTACACCTTTACCGACGGAACATACAAGCCGAGCATAACATTCCACATCGACGCAAAGAACAACGGCGTTGCCATTCCCGACGAAGGCAAGGATTTCACGCTCAATTTCAAGGATCCGCTGCGGCAAGCCGCATGGTATAAGGTAAACGCAACGATAAAAGGCATTACAGGAAGCGGAAGCATAAACCTGGCCATGTAATAATACATACAGCACCCTCATGCCGCTCAAAGCATAACTTTCATTTCACCGGAAAAAAAGAACAAAATATATCTTAACTTATGATTAGGATGAAAAGCATACCCCGTATTTTAACGCTTGCAACAACAATATTGTTCAGTGTCGTGTCGCAGGCACAGATATATGTAAGTATAGAAGGAGGAGGCGACGGCTCGTCATGGGAAAAAACTACTACGCTCTCCGAAGCACTCAACCGCGCCCGGGCCGGCGAACAGATATGGGTGCGCGGATATGAGAATGCCAATGAGAAGCAGATGTACATACCCGACAGCAAAGACGGCTTCAAACTGAAGTCGGGCGTACAGCTGTACGGAGGCTTTGCCGGAACGGAAACGTCAGTAGACGAACGCGCGACGCTTGATTTTCCGTACCGTCTGAAATACCGTTCAATCCTTTCGGGCGACATATCCAAGAATGACAGCCTCGACGCGGTAAACCTGATATTCCCGGGCAACGGAACGCGCGACGACAACGCCACGCACGTTTTATCAATCGACATGAATCCGTCGTCGTCATCGGGCAACAACAACTCATACCCAACGGTTGTGAACGGCTTTACAGTAACAGGGGGACATGCCGCAGCTGCCGACGGCAAGGGCGGCGGCATATACATATACGGCGACAACAGCAAAGGAGGTATTTTCCGCATAGAACAATGCTTCCTTACATATAACTACGCATCGCAGGGCGGTGCCGTTTATGTGGCCGAAGACGTGAAAGACGTAAACAACAACATATCGCTTATAAGCCAGTGTGTGGCTTACAACAACGCGGCTGGTGAACGCTCGGTTGAAGAAAATGCCGGCGGAGGATTTTACATTGCCGGCGAAGCTACGGCTGCAAATACTTCGGCGTTCAACAACGAAAAGGGAGGTATGCGCATTTCGCCCGAGGCAACGGTTACGAACTGCACCGTTGCCCGCAATACGGGCGCAGGCATAGACCTCACAGAAGATGACCACACCCAAAACGTACAGAACACTATTATATGGGGCAACACTACCCTGTCGCTGCAATATCAACCTACGTTCAGATATTCGGCTTTCCACGAGGTAGAAGACGATGACAGTAACAACAACATATACGTAAGCGACAAGAACCGCGACAAAGAATATGGTCCGTTCTTCGACGCGCCATCGCTGTCAACGGGTTTCGACCGTGAATACAACGGGGAAAACACCAACTACCCCACCTGGTCGTGGGACATCCTCGAGGGAACAATAATGGTCAACAAGGGCAACTCCGCGGCATACGAACAAAACACATACGGCAGCGAGGACATAAAGGGACGGCCGCGCATAAGCGGCGACACGATAGACATCGGGGCGCAGGAATACCAGTACCTGCCCGCCTCGCGCAGGCGTTACGTAAAACAGGGCGGCACAGGCAACGGCCTTTCATGGGACAATGCCTCGGGCGACCTGCAAAGGATGATTGACGAGCTGGCCGACAACAACCCGCAAAACCTGGCTGGCGAAGTGTGGGTGGCAAAAGGCGAATACGAGCCGCAGTCGCAGATAATAAGTGCAACCACCTACTCGGCTTCGTTCCGCATGCGCGACGGCATAAGCGTATACGGCGGTTTTGCCGGTACAGAGACAACTAAGCAGGAACGCGCCAAAGGCAGCATGCCTTGGAACTACACCAACGAGACTATCTTAAGAGGTTCGGCCTATACCGACAACATAAGTTGGCAGACCAACCGCTGGACACTGACCAGCGACTCGCGCCACGTGGTATGGTTCGCACCGCTGGCTTCGGAAAACAAAGCAGGCTTCGACCGCACCACCATACTCGACGGCGTTACAATAAAAGGAGGATATGCACAAGGCGGACTGGGTGAAAATGAATTCCAAACCGACAAAGGCGCGGGAATATACATCGCGTTAAATGCTTATGCTCAAAACTGTATAATAAAAGAAAACCATGCAAAAGGCAACGGAGGAGCCGCATACATAAACGGAGGCCGCCTGACCAACTCCCTTGTGTTCAACAATAACTCCGACGCAAACGGCGGTGGCGTTTACATTGAAAACGCAGGTATTATACTTGCCTGCATGATTACGAACAACTCGGCCAACAATGGCGGCGGAGTTTACCTGAACCATAGCGGCGCATGGAGCGACGGACTGAACCATCCCGAATACCTTATACTTTCTACGTCGGTTGTATCCAACAACACCAGCCGCAACAACGGCGCAGTATATTGCAACAAAGGCGGCGTGCTGCTGCAAAATACCATTACAAATAACAACTGCCCTACGGCTACCGACAATACCGACGCAAATGCTTCGCAGACCGGCGGCTTGTATATAGACACATACGCACTCGTTATAAACTCGGTTCTCTGGAACAATACCATACAGAGAATGAACATACCCATGTATGCACGCAACGCCAGCGCGCAGACGGTGCGCTTCATGAACTCGGCACTTTCGGGCACAAACAATGCTATATGGAACAACACGTTGCAAAGCGGGATAATTAACCTGTCGGAAAGCAATGACCTCATGGCCGAAGGAACGCTGACTCCCGATTTCGACCCCACAGGAATGCCCAACGAAACAGGCGTGGACGGTTCACTGCAAAACGTTACATACATGTGGAAGCCTGTTAGCGGCTCAAACCTTAGGGCGCGAGGCATGACGCTCGGCACATTGCCGGGAGAGGTGCTACTGGCTCCTGAAATCGACATTGAAGGCTTGCTGTTCGCACAAAAGCCGTCAACCGGAGCTTACAGCATAGAACAACCACATATAACTCCTGAAGATGACGGGAGCTCTCTTAAAATATACGTAAACGCCGACTGTACCGTGCACAACCACAACGGTAGTTCGTGGGATGAGGCCTATCGTTCGCTGAACGAAGCGATAGCTTATCTGGCCGGCCTCGACGCAACTACGGTTGGCAACAAAAAATTGGAAATACATGTGCAGGAAGGCGACTTGTGGCCGCGTTATGCCTTTACGAACTTGGACCCGCGCACTGCCACGTTAAGTATTCCGGCCACACAGAGCGGGCAACCGATTTACATATATGGCGGATATGCTGCCGACACGCACGAGCGCACACCTCTCACTACCCGCTCTGTTATCAACGGCAACAACGACGGCAACAACCTGAACGAAGGTATCTACCATTGCATTACTGTTGAAGCCCGGGCAAAAGCCATAATCGACGGATTCCATATAATAAACGGATACGCAGCCGGCGAAGCGTCTATGCTTTATGGTGCCGGTATGCTCGTAGGCGACGGTGCTGAAGTGACGGTTAACAACTGCATATTCGAAAACAACACCGCACAGGAAGGCGCAGCTATCGACGCACGCAACGCTAAGCTAACAATGAACAACTGCGTTGTAAACAACAATACCAATACCGACGAAACGCAACCGCTTATTAATAGCAACGCCCTTACAATGAACCACGTCACGGTGGTAAACAACCTCGGCGCAGCTCCTGCCAACATGGGAAGCAATTCTTTCGCAACAGGAAACAGTTCGGGCAACAATAAGGAAGCATTGGCTTCAGTGGGCGCAGACGGCGCAAAGAACTTTGCCAACCCAACAAA
The DNA here is from genome assembly GCA_900550635.1 of uncultured Prevotella sp. Classification (GTDB taxonomy): domain Bacteria; phylum Bacteroidota; class Bacteroidia; order Bacteroidales; family Bacteroidaceae; genus UBA6398. Next base: position 7,278 of record URSZ01000108.1, read on the forward strand.
CAACGTAGGGGCAACGCTCGGATTCGACACTTATCTTGGAGGTTATGCCGAATTCCGTCCGCTTACAAGCTCGCCCGACGCAGCCGGGTTAATAAACAAAGCCACAGGCACACCGACAGAACTTACAGCCGACATTACCGGTAGCGAACGCAACCTCGGCGGTGCGCCCGACCTCGGAGCATACGAAGCCAACCTGCCAAAGAACGGTACCGTTATTTACGTAACCGAAAACGGCTCGGGCAAAATGGACGGTTCGTCGTGGGAAAACGCCATAGCCGGAAATATGATTTACAACGTAGACGAACAACGCAAAATCGAGAACGTAAGTACAACCAACACGAAATACATTGGTTTCTACGACTTCACGTCACGTCCTTACGGCGAAATATCCGGGGCAAGCAAACTGTTCTTCGAACACCTCGACGAATCGAACCTTAACAGCAGTAACGTAAACTACCGCACCGAGAGCCACGAAGGCGCAACGCACGTTACCGGCGCAAGCGGCATTAACATCCGCAATAAAAGGATAGAAACTTACGTAGGCGGCCTGCAATACGCCGTGGAACGTGCCGCTGCTTTAGCCGCTGATGACGGCGAGCAAAGATACGTATGGGTGGCAGGCGGAACTTACACCGACTATAAGGGCTTTGTCATTCGCGACAAGGTGGACGTGCTCGGAGGCTTCCCCAACGTAGGAACGCCGGGAGAAGACGACCGTCACCCGCTCATATCCTCCTACATACCGGCCAACGAGGCCGACGCGGCACTGGACAAATCGACATACGAGACAATAATACAAATCCGCGAAGAATCTCCCTACACTTACAGCAACGGCGCATATTCGGCAAACAACCTGCCCGACCGCACACGCAAGCCCGTGCTCTTCCAGCCCGACGTATGCCTGCCCACAAAGTCGCCCTCGGGACGCGAAAGCTCATTCAGCTATTGGGAATGGGATCGCAGGTGGAATTGGATAGATTGGAAATATTTTTGGA
>URSZ01000109.1 GCA_900550635.1 uncultured Prevotella sp.
GAAGCTATCGTTACTACTATATGCAGGAAAGAGCGCATGGAAAACATATTCAAGACATACAAACCTGATTACGTGTTCCATGCCGCAGCATACAAACATGTTCCCATGATGGAGGACAACCCGAGCGAAGCTATTGAAAACAACGTGTACGGTACGAAAGTCGTGGCCGACCTATCTGTAAAATATGGCGTCAAGAAATTCGTAATGATTTCTACCGACAAGGCGGTTAACCCGACAAACGTAATGGGGTGCTCTAAACGAATTTGCGAGATTTACGTTCAAAGTCTTGATAAGGCCATAAAAGACGGTAAAATACACGGCGTAACACAATTCGTTACGACACGTTTCGGAAACGTGCTCGGCTCGAACGGCTCGGTTATCCCTCTTTTCAAGCAGCAAATTCGCTACGGCGGCCCTGTAACAGTTACCGACCCGCGCGTTATACGCTTTTTCATGCTGATTTCGGAAGCGTGCAAGCTCGTACTCGAAGCCGTAACAATGGGCAACGGAGGAGAAATATTCGTATTCAACATGGGTCAACCTGTTAAGATTGCCGATTTGGCAAAACGCATGATAATGCTAAGCGGAGCTACGAATGTTGAAATAAAATACGTAGGCCTCCGCGAAGGAGAGAAACTTTACGAAGAAGTACTTGACGACCAGGAAATAACACTGCCAACAAGCAACAATAAAATAAAGGTAGCCAAAGTACGCCAATATGACTTTGAAGAGGTAAGCAAAACCATAGAAGGCCTAATTCAATGCAGCTACCAATTCGATAACATGAAAACAGTATCTATGATGAAGGATATTGTTCCCGAGTATAAGAGCAAAAACTCCATATACGAATCCTTGGATAAATAACGAGCCATTGCTATCGCAAGGCAAACTGACTTATACAACATAAAAAAGCCTTCACCAATAAAAGTGAAGGCTTTATTTTACAACTACGCCAGTTCTAATTGGAAAGTATCGTTTATCTTTGACAGATAAGGATTTTCAGTTATCATTTTTTTGAACTGCTCCGTAGTGTTCATAACCGGTATGCTTTCTATGTCTTCCGACACACATATGCGTATCTTTACATTACGGTTATTCAATTCCGAGCGCAAGAAGGCTTCCAGTCGGGGCACCATTGGCTGCATGAACTTTTCAACCTGATGGTTTTCAACTTTTACGTTTACTGTTCCGTCGGGAAACAATTCAGGTTTTATCGCCTTCATTCGCCCTGCTATATCGCTTTCTTCAATAGGCAGACTGTCGGCAAACTTCAGCCAAGCCACAGAGAACTTGTTTTCATCATACAAATCAAGCCCTATAACATTTACCGATTTGTTCTGTTGAATGTCAGGATTTCTGGGTTTCGTATTATTAGGTGATGTCTCTTTTTCTTTTCCACGCGCCTGTAGCCCGCGGATTGAAACGACATTTATGACATTGGCTTTCTTCTCGCTCTTAGGTAAAGTGGCATTTGTATTACCCGACACACCTTTTTCCGCCGTCTGGTTATTATATGTAGCTGGCGTATCCTGCACCAAAGCAACCTTTGATTCTTGTACGAAGTCTTTAGACTGTTTCTTAACGGCTTCACTTGCCGTCACCGGTGAAACAGCGGAACTTTTACTGTCGTACGTCCGTATTTCTGCCTTTTGGGTTTCTTTGAAAATTCCTTTCAGAGTCTTGCTTTGCTCTTTTTCACCGGCTGCAGGAAAAGGATCTTCGGAAGTGTCGTCGTTACATTCCTTTGCCGCTTGTGCTATCTCTATAAGCGTTATCTCTGTTAGCAGACGCTTGTTTCTGCTCACCCGATAATTTAATTCGCACTCACGGCAAAGTTTCAACGTCTTATAAATGAACTTTGTCTTACAGCGTGAAGCCTGTTCCTTATAACGTTCTTTTATCTGATTCGATGTCTTAAGCAAAGGAATCGTAGCCGTATCGGAACTCACCAGCAAGTTACGCATGTGGTTCGCCAACTCACCAACAAAAACTCCGCCATCAAAACCTTTCCCTATGATTTCGTCTAACGTAAGAAGCAACTTTGATATGTCGCATTTCAAGAACAAATCAGTCACGGCAAACAAATAGTCGTAATCTAAAATGTTAAGATTGCTTATTACTTGTTGATAAGTTAAATTGCCTTCAGTAAATATTACTTGTTGGTCAAACACAGATAGTGCGTCACGCATACCGCCATCGGATTTCTCAGCTATTACCCGCAACGCGCCTTCTTCGTAATTAATCCCTTCACACGCCGATATTTTCTTGAGTTGCCCTACTATATCATCTACCTCTATACGTTTAAAGTCATAGATTTGGCAACGGCTTAATATTGTAGGAATGATTTTTTGCTTTTCGGTTGTTGCAAGTATAAATATAACGTAAGACGGCGGTTCTTCCAATGTTTTAAGAAACGCATTAAAAGCTCCCGGCGACAACATGTGTACCTCATCTATTATAAACACCTTATACTTTCCAATCTGAGGCGGAATTCGGACCTGTTCAATAATGTCGCGAATATTTTCGACAGAGTTGTTCGACGCAGCGTCAAGCTCATGGATGTTCAAACTCCTTCCTTCATCGAAGGCTCTACAACTTTCACATTGATTACATGCCTCACCTGACGGAGATCTGTGTTCACAATTTATTGTCTTTGCGAAGATACGCGCACAAGTTGTCTTTCCCACTCCCCGCGGGCCACAAAACAAATAGGCATGAGCCAACTTGTCACTCATTATCGCATTACATAAAGTTTGAGTAAGCGCTTTCTGCCCCACGACATCTTCAAACGTGTTAGGACGATACTTTCTCGCAGAAACTATATAATTGCTCATTCGGTCTTTTATTTCGTTCTATAAATTTCTTATTAACAATATATCAATCACTGGAAACAAATTTTGTTTTGCGTTCTTATATTTCTACATATTATTCAACTTCATTTCCAAGTCGTTTGACGTACTGCACAAAACTTCACGAGGCTTACTTCCGTTCTGAGGTCCGACTATACCAGCCTGCTCTAACTGGTCCATAATTCTTCCCGCACGGTTATAGCCAATTGAAAATTTACGCTGTATCAAGGACGTTGAACCTTGTCCCGATTCGACAATAATTCTTGCAGCTTCTTCAAACAACGGGTCTTTATGCCCGTTGTCTCCATCTGAGCTCCACGATTTATTTTCTGATTCAGGCATAGGAACTTCCGGCAACATAAGGGCAGATACGTATCCTTGTTGCTGCGCTATAAAGTTGGTTACTTTCTCCACTTCAGGCGTGTCTATAAAAGCACATTGTACGCGCACAGGATCTCCACTGGAAGCGTATAACATATCGCCTCGTCCTATCAACTGATTTGCTCCCGTGCTATCAAGAATTGTACGTGAATCTATAGCAGAAGCTACTTTGAAAGCCACTCTTGCAGGGAAATTAGCCTTTATCGTGCCGGTTATTATATTTGTAGTAGGACGTTGCGTTGCAATAATCATGTGAATGCCTACTGCGCGGGCCAACTGGGCAATTCGCGATATTGGCATTTCGATATTCTTTCCTGCAGTCATAATCAAGTCACCGAATTCGTCAATTATAACTACTATGTAAGGCATGTACCGGTGCCCGCTTTCCGGATTAAGCACCTTAGAACAGAATTTGGCATTATATTCTTTAATATTACGGACACGAGCACGTTTAAGCAAATCATAACGTAAGTCCATTTCTTTACAAATGCTGTTCAAAGTATATATTACCCTGTCAGTGTCAGTTATTACAGGTTCTGCATTCTCGTCGGGCACTTTTGCAAGGAAATGATTCTCCAAAATTGAATATATGCTGAACTCCACTTTCTTCGGGTCCACTAATACAAATTTCAATTCCGAAGGATGTTTCCTGTAAAGCAAAGATGTTATTATGGCATTCAAACCTACCGATTTACCTTGTCCTGTTGCTCCGGCTACCAAAAGGTGCGGAAGTTTGGCCAAGTCAAACATAAACGTGTCGCCCGTTATAGTTTTCCCTAATGCTACAGGAAGTTCTGCCTTAAATTCAAGGAATTTCTTATCGCTAAGAACACTTTCCATCGACACTATCTGCGGATTTCGGTTTGGGACTTCTATTCCTATAGTGCCTTTCCCCGGTATCGGCGCAATTATTCGAATTCCCAAAGCCTTCAACGAAAGCGCCATGTCATCTTCAAGATTCTTTATCTTTGCTATGCGCACACCCCGCGCAGGTGTAATTTCATATAAAGTGACCGTAGGGCCTACAGTTGCTGTTATACCAGAGATTTCCACGCCGAAATTGCGAAGACTGTTTATTATACGGTCTTCATTTGCCTTTTGTTCGGCTTTGTCTACCGAAGCATTACTATTTTCGTAATGATTGAGCAACGAGATTTGAGGAAATTTGTAATATTCCAAATCGCGCCACGGGTCATAACGGTCTTGCCCGTCATCCGTCTTTTCCGACACCATTCCCTTATCTCTTGGTTCCGACCTTTTATTGTTTTGCACGACTGTTTTCTTAACTGCATCTTTTACATCCGCACTTTCCTGGTCTACCCCTTTCTGTTCCATTATACCGTCAGACGGTTCATCTGCAGACTCCATGCCCGAATCATCTTCTTCGTCGTCAAACTTGTTTTTCTCCGTTGATTTCTTTACCGTACCCAAAACACCTTGGCTAATGGGCTTTTTAATATTCGAAGCTGTTTTCTTTATGAAGTGCACGGTCTCGTCCGACAGGTAAATCAAATATGCAATCGCCGTAATAAGCAATACTATTACTATTCCGGGTATTCCTATTTCACGATAAAGGAAGTCGCAAACAAATTGCCCGTGTTTACCTCCCGGCAGGAAAAACAAGTTATTCAATATGTTTTGCGGCATTAAGAACTGCAATGCTACAGACAGCCAAATCATAAGAAAAGAGAAATTAGCGAACCATTTCCATAATCTTACCTTTCCCGCATTCATAAGTTTTATGCTTGCCAACAATAAAAACGCAGGAATAAAGACCGAAGGCATGCCGAAGCAGTTGTTTATAAGATAATATGCTATTCTTGCACCAAGGAGGCCCGCATAATTACTCGTCACTCGTTGTGCCTCTACGCCTGAATAGCTAAAACTTTCCACCACGCTTTGGTCCGAAGCTCCGGTAATAAAAAACGAGATGATTGACAACATTATATATAATGAAGCAAACAATAACACCAAACCTGAAAGAAAACATATATTCTCTTTTGAGAACAATGCTTTTTTAACCTTTCCGGAACTGATTATCGTATCTGCGGCCTTGTTGTTTCTTTTCTTTGTTGTATTGCTCTTTCTAACCATAAGGTATATTTAGGAATCATTGTCAATTATGCAAAGTTAATTAAAATCTTAATGGCAAGCCGGCGGCTAACTCATTTTTTGTAACTTTGCCGGTGCTATAAAACGAAGGAAACACGCTATAACACCAGAAAAAGAATCTCTTTTTAAATATAAATAAATCATCAAACAATCTTTTGGTGTAAAGTTGACAAAGTTGAAAAAGGAAAAATAAAAACACCGCCGGGAGCAGAAAAAAATATGTCTGACCTATTTTAAAATATGTCAGACATATTTCGAAATATCTCTGAGATATTTTTTATGCCTCAAAACAGATACAGACACAAACAAAAAGTGCACGCCCCAGCATCGGGCACTACAAGTACAAAACATAACATTATAAGAAGAATTAATTTAACGACAACAAGAATGAACGATATATACCACAGCAAGGACGTTTTCGAGTTTACCGCTGTAGCCGTCGAGGTATGCAAACGGTTGGAAAACGCTGCTTCGCTCAACCGTAAGGAGTTCATAAGCTCCATGCTAAAGTTATTGCCCTTACTTTATTTGAAATCGCAAATAGTGCTGCATTTCAACAACGAAAGCGACGTTTACTTAGAACACGTAGTAACCGAAGACGACTATAACGCCATACGTTATTCCATAGCAGATAAATTGGGAGAATACGACGACTATTTAGACGTTTTCCTGGAAGACATGAAATACAGCGACTCGCCAATACACAGGACAGTTTCTGAAGACTTAGCCGACATTTACCAAGAGCTACGTGATTTCCTGCATATTTACGAACAGGACTTCGAGGAATCCACAGCCGCTGCATTGGGAGAGCTAAGCGATACTTTTGCACAACGGTGGGGACAGACCGTAGTAAACGTGTTGCGTCCCCTACACGAAACGATGTACAACAGCGATTTAAAGGAGCAAGAATATCAATAATGAGGAATCTATATACCAAAGTAGACAAAAGTTTGATACCCTCCATGCCCAGGGACACTTTTGAAGGGAAAATAATTGTAATACAGTCGGAATCAGAGGCCATAAAGGCAATAAACGCATTGAGTAAGGAAAACATTGTAGGTATCGACACGGAAACAAAGCCTGCCTTTAAAAAAGGTGTTGTACACAAAGTTGCATTGCTGCAAATAGCCACTTCGCAAATATGCTTTTTATTTCGCTTGAATTACATAGGATTGATTGAACCGATAATAAAGTTCTTAGGGAACAGCAACATATTGAAAGTGGGGCTGTCGCTGCACAACGATATAGTAGCCTTGCACCGACGCGAAGACTTCAAGTCCGACAGTTTCCTCGACTTGCAGGATTATGTAAAGCAATTCGGGATTGAAGACCGCTCGCTTCAAAAAATATATGCCAACGTTTTCGGTAAAAGGATTTCCAAAGCACAGCGTTTAAGCGACTGGGAAGCAGATGTACTGAATGACAAACAAAAAAAATATGCCGCCACAGATGCATGGGCATGTCTTATGATATACAACGAATTGAAAAGCCTAAACGAAAACCACGACTATAATCTAATAAACACTGGCAATGGAATTCAAGAAAATAACCCTTAAACGCGGTAAGGAGTCAAGCCTTCTTCGCTTTCATCCTTGGATTTTTTCGGGAGCTATAGATAAAAAAGAGGGACACATAAGCGACGGCGACATTGTTAAAGTATATACACACGACAATAAGTTTATTGCAACCGGGCACTACCAGACAGGCTCTATAGCTGTGCGAGTTTTGTCATTTAAAGACGAAGAAATTAATTACGATTTCTGGCATAAAAGATTGTTGTCGGCACTGGAACTAAGGCAAAAGCTAGGACTTACAGACATAGAGGGCAACAACACCTTCAGACTTGTACACGGCGAAGGCGACAACCTGCCGGGATTGATTGTTGACATATACGGCTCTACCGCGGTGGTACAGGCGCACAGCGCAGGCATGCATTACGCACGCAACAACATAGCCGAAGCTATCGTAAACATAATGCAGGGCCGCGTAAAAGCCATTTATTACAAAAGCGGCACCACTCTTCCGTTTGCCGACGAGATGAATGCAACAGAAGGATTCCTGATAGGGAAATCCAGCGACAACATAGCCTTAGAATACGGTATTAAATTCCATATCGACTGGATAAACGGGCAAAAAACAGGCTTTTTCGTAGACCAACGCGAGAACAGAAAACTTGTAGAACAATACGCAAACGGGCGCAAAGTCCTTAACATGTTCTGCTATACAGGCGGATTCTCTGCTTATGCCATACGCGGAGGCGCAGAACTCGTGCATTCCGTAGACAGCTCGTCCAAAGCAGTAGACCTAACGCGCGAGAACATTTCGTTAAACTTCCCCGACTGCAATAATCATGAAGCATACGCCGAAGATGCTTTCAAGTTCTTGCAGAACATGCAACCCGAGAGCTACGACCTTATAATATTAGACCCTCCTGCATTTGCAAAGCACCACGACGCCGTGCGCAGTGCGCTGCATGGCTACCAAAAGCTGAATGCAAAAGCCTTCGAAAAAATAGCCAAAGGCGGAATATTGTTTACGTTCAGTTGTTCGCAAGCCATAAACAAGGAGCAGTTCCGCCTTGCCGTTTTCAGCGCCGCTGCCCAAGCCGGACGAAGCGTCAGGATTCTCCACCAGCTACACCAACCGGCAGACCACCCCATAAATATCTATCATCCGGAGGGAGAATACCTGAAAGGACTGGTGCTTTACGTGGAATAACCAACATTTCAAGACTAAAAATCCGAAATATTCACAAAAAAGCACCTTGAAAGCACATTTTTTTCGATAAAAATTTGTCCATTAAAAATAAAGTCGTACTTTTGCAGTGTTTTCATGGTATTAGATTTAAGGTTAATGAAGATTGGTTGTCGAGAGACAATCAATTTT
>URSZ01000110.1 GCA_900550635.1 uncultured Prevotella sp.
CACACAAAAGAAGTTCGACAACGCCGAAGCAGTTGCTTCGAATCTTAAGTCGGGCAAGTCTCTTTCAAAGCTGAACACTTCTGATATTCCCACCGAAAACATTACTTCTATAGCAAAGGCAACAGGTATAGACGGCGGTTACGAGATGTCAGACACACCTATTTCTTTGAGCATGGACGCAAGCAATATGAATATGTTCAAGGACAAGACAGGCTACTATTATGCGCCAATGTATTACGGAAACAATACATGGTACTACCGCGTAGACCGTGAAACGGCCGGACAACGCCTTCTCGGCGCAGACAACTACAAGGAAAGCAAGTCGTTCTCTTTGAATGCGCACAATGGCCTCGAACTTGTCAAGAACAATCTTAAACCCGACGCAGACGCAGAGCTGTACAGCTTCGCCGATATTTACAGTGCAATAGAAGGCAACGACGGAAACATAGCCAATGCTGCAAATACCGAAGCTGTTAACCGGTTGAACGAAATCTTTACGAAAGGACGCATAATCTATGTAATGGCTGAAGGACTTGCCACCAGCCAGGACAATTATATAGGCGAAGGTTCCGAGAACGTAGGCTTGGAACGCAACAAGACGCTTGCTTACAACCGTGCTTACACTGTTGTTAACTGGCTTAAAGGCAACGAAAAGTTCAGGAATGTTTCGAATAACGTATTTGCTGTAAATGCATTGGTTAATCCTATTGTCAAAGTGGACGACAAGAGCGTTCAAGGACTTAATTCAAAACTCGGACGTTGCGTAAAAGTCAGGATTCATTTCGTAATCGACAAATAAGTAGGTTGGTATATATTTAAATCAACAAATATGCAGTAATTTTACAGGAGAAGTGTGCCGCACGGTATGCTTCTCCTGTTTGCATTTTAGAAATGGCAAGGCAAAGTTTCGACAACGCGTTAATGGCCACCGAAATAGCTTCTCTAATTAAAGACGGGCATTCGGTTACTATTCCCGTAAAGGGGAATAGCATGACCCCCTTTTTGATTGAAGGGCGCGACTCTGTTACCTTGTCCCGTTGCAATGCCGACGAGTTGAAGCCCGGGGATGTAGTAATGGCACTCGCGGGAAATCAAGATACTGTTGTGCTGCACCGCATTATAGCAAGGGAAGGAGAGTGGCTTACCTTGCAAGGGGACGGGAATCCTCTCATTACCGAAAAGGCGAATGTAAATGATGTTGTCGGCATAGCCGTGTCGTTTGTGCGTAAGGGTAAAACGTATGAAGCCGACAGTTTGCCGTGGCGTGCCTTTTCCTCATTTTGGATGAGCTCCGCCCGTCTCAGGCGTTTTGCAAGGAAACTGCATTGGCGCACGGCGTTCATGGGACAAACTACATGCGGACACAGAAAAGGAATATTCCTGAGCTGCCTTATAGGAATAATATCCGTAGCTCTCTCCTTGTTGTTCATATACCTGTCTAAACTGCTGATAGATACTGCCACCGGACATGCGCAAAGTGCGCCGCTGCAAACGTGCGCCCTGCTGCTTATACTGATAGTAGTACTTCAGTTGCTTTGCGACGCCATAGACAGTTGGAACGGCGTGCGCGTCCAAATAGGAGCAGGAAACGCATTGCGTCATCGCCTTTTTACACGTATCCTTCAAAGTGAATGGAGCGGGCCGGCACGTTTCCACACCGGAGACATGGTAAACCGTATAGAGCGCGACACTTCATCGGTTGTGAACTTGCTTACGGTTTCGCTGCCAAATTTCGTAATTATGGGTATACAGTTAATGGCGGCAATGGTGTTCTTCTGTTATTTGGATACATGGCTTCCGTTGATAATAATCGGTGTGTTCCCGTTCCTTTTAATAGGAAGTCGCTTTTACATGCGGCGCATGTATCGTTATACCCATAAGATAAGGAATACCGACAGCCGCATACAGTCGATTATACAGGAGAGCTTGCAACAGCGTACCGTAATAAAAGCCCTTGAACAGGACGAGCAGCACATAGGAAAGCTCGACGAGCAGCAAACGTTACTGAAAAAACAGTTCATGCGCCGCACATATTTTTCCATTTCGTCGCGCACGTGCGTCTCCGCAGCTTTTGCGTGCGGTTACCTAATCGCTTTTTTGTGGGGAATAGACGGATTAAGCAAAGGGATAATAACATTCGGCACAATGGCTGCGTTCCTGCAACTGGTGGGAAAGATACAGCGCCCTTTGCTCGACCTGGCGCGCATGATACCCTCGCTTACCGAAGCTATAACCTCTATCGACCGCTTGCGCGAGTTGGAGACAATGCCAGCCGAAAGCAAGGAAAAGGCGGTATGTTTCGACAGTACGCCCGATGTCGTGATAAAAAACGTAACGTTCCGTTATGCGCAAGGCGACCGCCCGATATTTCGCGATTTCTCCTGCCGCTTTTCCGCCGGCAGCCGCGTTGCTATAGTCGGACAAACGGGGAAAGGCAAAACAACGCTCGTAAGACTGCTGTTGGCTCTTGTTTCGCCAGAACAGGGAAGTATAAGTCTCAGTGGCGGAGGGCTCACCGTGCCCGTGTCGCCGCAGACGCGTTGCAATTTTACGTATGTACCGCAAGGCAACACCCTGTTCAGCGGCACCATACGCGAGAACCTGCTTATGGGCAACCCCTCTGCAAGCGATAAGGACATGCGGCAGGCTCTGCATACGGCAATGGCCGATTTCGTGTTTTCATATCCCGACCAATTGGACACACTCGTGGGAGAGCAGGGCGGAGGCTTGAGCGAAGGGCAGGCACAGCGCATAGCCATTGCGCGCGCATTGCTTCGAAACAGCCATATCATCCTGCTCGACGAGGCCACGTCGGCACTCGATGAAGATACAGAGCGCGGCCTGGTTGCGAATCTCGAACGGGAGTATGCCGGAAAGACGTTTGTTTTCATTACACATCATACTGCCGTTTCCGCAAAGTGCGACTTTGTAATACAAATTGATTAACCGGCTTTATCATCCCAATACAGACAAACGGAACACGAATTTCAGGGTAAATTTACGGCACGTTTTTATGCCCGAAAATGATAACTGAAATTCAGCTTGTTATACACAGCTGGGAGAAAAGAAAAAAAAGGTCTGAGAAATTTTAAAATATGTGCCTTGAATTTTGAAATTTCTCGGACCTAATTTTACCCCCGTGAAAACCGGGAGAAAAATTGCAGACAAAAAAGACCGCAATTTATGTGAAAAATAATGTGACGTGCCGTTTGCTGTTGTACATGCTTGACTGTAGCAGCTTTTTGTGCCGGCTTTAGAATCTAATTCAACTTTTTCATAACGCAATATGCACCTGCCATGGGAGAGTATCCCACGAGACAGGTGCATATTCTTTTATGTCTGCCGGTCTTTATTCTACCGTAACTACTCCTTGCTCTTCCAACATTTTAATCAATGCCTTAACATCGGCCAAAGCCCGGGCATACTCCACGTCGTATTTCCCGGCTAAGCAATTTGCCAACGTTTCATACTCTACAGCCGAGCCGCGTTTTTGCAGCTCTTCAATAAGGTAAGCCGCCGTGTTGTTGAGCACAAGCATTTTCGAGAAGTTAATCTGTTCACCGTTACCTATAAGCACCTTCTCGCCCGCAATTTCGCGAACAAGGAAATCTTTCTTTATCGTTGCTTTCATTCTTTATGGTTTAAACGAGAAAGGCTGTAGTTTTATCTACAGCCTTTCTTCTGTTTTTTTTGATATATCTGTTTTAATAAGCTTTGAATACCACTTTTGAACCTTTTAACGTAACATCGCGTACACCATTTTTTACGTTTTTGGATAACATAGAAGCACCATTTGTATATGCTCCAGCTGCTCCAGCATCACCTCCGGCTTCTTTCCAAGCTGTTTTAAATTGCTCTATGTCCATTAATAACCCCATGATGTAGAAACTATTGTTTTCTGGTGCTTGATATCCCGAACCTGCCAAATTAACTTTTGTACGTAATGCACCGTTATCGTCTAACAGCCAGTTATCATCAGGTCCTTCGGCACCACCAGTCCAATGCTTTATGTAAATATAAACATTAACATCCTGTCCCGTAACTGGCGTAAGTAACACATTACCATTCCCGCTTGTATAATAGCCATAACCGTCATAAGTAACATCAGCAGTTCCGAAACTTCTTGCAGCAATAGGTAAATATTTACTCTCATCTGGTGAACCTTGCTCATACAATGTGGAGTCTCCAGAAGTATAATACCCTCCCGCTTTATCGCCTACTGATAGATTTTTACTTAAATCAAATGCATTAGTAAAACTATTACCTCCGACTTCTACTTTTATATACCATTCAGAAACAGGAGATCCCATAACGTCTTCAAATGTCTCTGAACTCATAATTGCAAATTGATGACCACTACCGCTTATCGTAATATCCTTTTTACTAAAAAACAAACCTATTATCTTGAAGCCCGCGCAAGCACGTTGCATAGACAAATTATTGTTATTCCTTGTTAGATTTTCAATTGAATAATTCGAAGAGCTACGATAGATTTCTTTGTTTATATCTTTTTGCCGATGATATTTGAAGTCTGTTCCTTCTGAGGTAATTAGGTCATCTGGTAATTTCCAAACATTGTATTCTTCTGATGAAAAATAGACACTATCACCTTCAGCAAGATATAATGATTCCGTAAGAAGATCACCATCCATATCAAGAGGTGTGATTGTCGCGTTTCCTGCTTCATCTACATCTATGTGATAACGAAATCCTTTTTGGCATAACGTGTAGTCACAAATGTAGGGATAAGTGGGGAATTTAATAACTTCATCACTGCCTTTTTTGTGCATATAAATGTATGACGGGTCGTAATTCTGGTCGAAATCACTTGCCTCACTGTTTAAACCTTTTGCTTGTATTATTGAGTTCCCTTTCTCTGTCTCAATGGCTACTTCGACTATTTTATTACCGAAAAACTTTTCCTTATCGAAATTGTCATTGTCTGAGCAGGATGTAAAAACAACTGCACAGCATAATAGTCCTGTAATGATAAAATAAAAACGTTTCATATCAAGATTATTTCTAATATGTTACAAGTATATAAAGGCTTTATCTAGAACCATTGCGAGCCCATTCCCAGTCTCCTGTATAATCACTTCTTGTTTCTGTATTAGTGTGAGACGCTCCTCTGTCTATTGTTATACAATTGCTGAAACTATTGCAAACGGGTTGTACGCATATGTCTTCGTTGAAATCCCAGTCAACCACCTTTACGGAAGGCGTTGTATACTTCATTTTGGTCGTGTTTGTAGCCATATTTCTGTTTTTATATAGATTTTTGTGCAAAAATAGCTATTTACAATTGTATGAATAAACACTTACAAGGCTGAATGAGTGCCATTTAGTCACAAAGTGCATGGCAGGCAAATTATATGAGCCTCAGCAGGCTACAGTGCAAAGTTTGTCTTTAATACAATAGCAATAAAAAAGCGCAACCTTGTGCGGCTGCGCTTGCTCTTGTGTTATGGGTAATGTTACTCTTCCACTTCTTCGTAAATTACCTTGCGAACTTTTTTCTTTCCTCCCGCTGCAAGATATGATTCTTCAAAAAGTTGGTCTTTCCTGTCTATGGTTTTTGTACGGAACTTTCCGCTCAGGCGTGACAGCTTCTTTCCTTTTTTTACCAATGCAGCTTCATCGGTAATCCATGACTCTGCGTCGTATTGGAAACCTCCGTTGCGTTCCTCTTCGTACAAGTAACGGATATTCCTCATTGTAACAGTAAAACCGCCGTCCTTTATTTGATACAGCAACTGGTAGTAGCAGCGCGTATAGTCAGTTACCCACGCTTTGCGTTTAAAATACATGGTTTCCTCCATGTTTACGGCAATAAGGTTGTTTGCCTTGTCGTTAGTGGAGATTTTGCACTGCGGCAACGAGTTTTCGCTATGTATAAGCGCGTTTGCGTACGCAAGCAGTGAGTCAAAAATCTGCTCGCTTGTCTTGTTTTTCAGCGTATAGTCCTTAGAGAAAACAACCGCACCGTCAACTACAGGCACTGCTCCTGCTGCATACTTTTCCGGAATGCCGGACTTCTGGGCATTAAGCGCCAAAGGCAAAATGATTGCAAATAATAAAGCTATTTTTTTCATAGTACATATATTTTCTTATCAATTGAGAGCAAATTTAAGTAGAATTTCCGACAACAAACCCGATATATTTCTTAAAAAAGCAAGACTCGCGGTTTCTGTATCGGCTAATATAATTTAAGATACCCTAAAAAGAATTGCGTTATAGCGTGCGGTTTGCTATGTAATCCTGCAAAGCAGTACGATATAGCTTGGAAACAGGTATATGTTTGTTTGCCACGATGACGCAGTCGTTTTCGAGCATTGTTATTTTTTGAAGTGGAATGATATACGAACGGTGCACTCTCATAAACCTGTTCTTGGGCAGGCTTTTTTCCATCGACGAGAGGCTGGCAAGCGTATATACGGGCTTGGTTCTCCCTTGTATGTGAATGAGTACGTAATCTTTTAGCGATTCCAGGTATTGTATGTCAGACAATTTTATTCCTATAAGATGATGTTCGCTCCTGACGAATATGTTTTCCTCATCATTTGGATTTTCTGCGTTGTCGCCGGAAGCGTTGTTGCTTTTATGCGACAAATCAAACCATTTGATTACCTTATTCACGGCGCTTAAGAAGTCGGCATAGCTTATGGGTTTCATCAAATAGTCGATTGCGTTTACTTTGAAACCTTCCAAAGCGTATTGTTCGAATGCAGTGGTAAAGATAATGCGTGTCTGCGGGGCTACCATGCGTGAAAATTCAATGCCGCTTAGTCCCGGCATTTGTATGTCGAGGAAAAGCAAATCCACATTATTGTCACTTGTTTTTTCCAATGCCTCGATTGCGCTGGAGTATTTGCCTTTCAATTCGAGGAAAGGTGTACGCCGCACATAGCTCTCAAGCAAATCGAGGGCGAGAGGTTCGTCGTCTATTATTGCACAGGTTATTGTCATTTGTCGTTTATGTTTATAATTAAGTGAGAGGTATAAACAGTGTTCTCCTTGTTTGTTCCTTTTTCCCAAGTGTATCTGCCAGGGTAGATAAGTTTAAGTCGGGAGTCTACGCCTTTCAGCCCGACGCCATTCCCGCTAAGGTCGTTCTTCTTTTTGGGAAAGTTTGAGTTTTCGCAGAAAAAGTCGATTGTGCCGCTCTCTCTGCAAACTTTCAACGATATATGTATAAAGCTGTTCTCGGTTGCGCTTATTCCATGCTTGAAAGCATTTTCCACTATAGATATAAAAATTAAGGGTGCAATAGGCATGGAGCAGTGCTCTGCGTCGGTGAAATCTATCTTCAGGTCTACAGTCTTAGGTATTCGAATGCGCATTAGGTTAACGTAAGACTTTAAAAAGTCGGCTTCCTTGGAAAGCGTGGTAAACTCTTCCTGGTTTTCGTATAATATGCTTCGAAGCAGACGCGAAAGTTCTTGAATTGTAGACTGTGCACGCTTGGAGTCGAATGTAGTGAGCGCATATATATTATTGAGTGTGTTTAATAGAAAGTGTGGGTTGATTTGGTTGCGGAGGTTTTTCAGC
This sequence comes from uncultured Prevotella sp., assembly GCA_900550635.1. Lineage (GTDB taxonomy): Bacteria > Bacteroidota > Bacteroidia > Bacteroidales > Bacteroidaceae > UBA6398. The sequence continues at coordinate 7,549 of URSZ01000110.1, forward strand.
TCGGCTTCCCGTTTTCCTATCTCTGCTTCTTTGCGGGCGCTTTCGGCTTTACGCCACTGGTTGCTGAGGCGTATTGTAAGGGCAAACCCGGCGGCCAGCAGCATGGTGGCTGTATCACGAGCAATAAAGAGCCAACGGGGCGGCATGTAAAAATGCGGGCCTTTTATGTGGTGAGGGGCTGGGGGAAAGCACGACAAAGCTTCCTGCAATACGAATGAAACGGCTACTATGAGCAATACGTCAGCTATGAAGAAATTCCTTTTGCTTCCGTACATGAACATTTTGGGAACGAGTATGAAGTAATTTGTATAGAAAACAATAAAAAGTGTCATCGGGAAAAGCGACCCGCGCAAGTAGGCGTATATGTCTATTCCGCCCAGGTCGTGGTTGAAAAACAGGGGAGACGTAAAGATGAAAAGCCAGACAAGTACGTGTGTGGCTATTTCAGCGAAAGCCGACAATGATATTTTTTTCATTTTATGAATTTTACAGCTAAGATAAGTTTTTAATCATAAACATCGCGCAAGAATAGTTCGTTTAAGTGATATATTCATGAGTCCAACTTTGGTTGTCATACGCATGAAGGAGTACTGAAAAAATACAAGGCATGTATTTTAAAATATGTCAGACCTATTTTAAAATATCTC
>URSZ01000111.1 GCA_900550635.1 uncultured Prevotella sp.
GTCTGAGATATTTTAAAATAGGTCAGACATATTTTGAATTATGTGCCTTGTATTTTTTATTTGCTCCCATGTGGGGTAAACGCGCTGAAAATCAGTTTTCACTTTTCCGCAACGGAAACAGACGTTTTTTCAACCGGATTTTCTTTGTCCTAAGGCTCACTTTTCATTATACACACACATGCAAGCTCACAGCTCTCCGCGTATCTCCTATTTTATAATAGTAGACAGATTTTCTTTGCGTTTCACCAATATGTCGCCCATAGCTTTTACCATTTTCTGCATTTCGGGGTCGCTGCTTTGGCTCATGCGCAACCACGCACCACCACCTTCATAATAGGCAACCGGGAACTTATCCCACGCTCCCGATTTCTCGAACTCCCTAAGGTAAGTGTAGAATTTATCGCGGTACAGTGGTTTCGACACATTGTCGTCAAACTCCATTTCGAGCGACATATCATATTTCTCTGCCGTGTTTATGGCCGAGTGCATGAGATCGATTGAAGTATTCTCCCCAAAGAAGTAATTAGGCTGCTGGTATGCAATGTCGAACCCGAGACTCTTCCAGTTTTCGTCCACGCCCGGTGCGCCGTTATAAGGTATCCATATCAGCGGATAGCCCAGTTTGTTGAGGTATGCCTGCACCTCTTTAACAAGCACGTCGTCGCCATACTGTTTGTCAATCTGTTCGTGCACCCAGTAGAAACCCGAAAGGTTTAGATACTTGTATTTCTTCTTTTTCCAAATCTTCCGAATCTGCTGCACGTACCATTTCACGGCCTCGAGCCGGTCCTCTGTTTTGTTGAAATCCATTTTCCTGCCGTTAAGTTCACCCCAGTCCTTGCATTGCACCTGCGGGTTGGGCAGCGAAAACACTATCTCGCGTTTGTAGGGCAGCTTCACTCCGCTTTTCACCAAGCTGTCTATTGTTTCCTCAATTGCGTCAGGACCTAAACCCTCGGCAAACGTTGTTTTAAGCAAGTTCTCCCACTCTATCTTCCGTGCAGAAATACGGCCATGGCTGGCTATGCCGTAATCATATTCAACATCGCCAGTCCTTGCATAAATCTCCAAGAACAGAAACCCGTCGAACAACCATTCCACCTTGCCGCCGTTATTGCGGAATATATAATGCCGCATTTCGTCCGGCGTATATTTCGGACGGTTATAAAAGCCATCGTATATCAGCACCAAATCGGCAGGACGCTTTATTTCAGGAATTTTCTCCGCCGCGTCGTTCTCCGTCGAAGCCGCCTGATAGTCTGAAGCGCGAAGTATGACCGGAACAGAGAACAAGGCCAACGCGCATACTGAAAAAAACAAATTGCGAATCATCTTTTCTTTCTTTTCCATTACGCTACATTAATAAATTATACCATTAAACGGGCTTTTCCTTACGCACTCCGTTACATTCACAAATATAAATAAATGTGAGCGCAGAGACAAATGGAAACAAATGTTTTCATGTTTGGCTATGTCGAACCGAATCCTTTATATTCAAATACAAACAATTATTTGCAAGCAAAATACACGAAAACCTATTATATACTTCAACCGAGAGGGCTTGGCTATTTGAAGATATTGCCGGGAAAGTTTTTTACAAAAAAGAACTACCTTTGCAATAACATAATAACAGGCTTCAAAAAAGTACATACATGCGTCTGCTTATATACCTATTTCTGTCTTTCATGCTTCTGTCGTCGTGCGCAAAGCAAAGCAGCGAACTGAAGCAGATATACGAGTCTGCGGAAAAAGGCATGCGTACCGACGCAGCGCGTGTGCTGGCAGAATTGAAAGCCAACAAGGGCAAATTCCAAAACAGCACTCCGGCGGAATGGGCCAAGTTTCATCTTCTGCTCAGCGAAGCATACGACCGCACCGGCTCACCGCAGACAAGCGACTCGGTATTGCTCGAAATAATCTCATACTGCAAGGACAACGGAAGCGCTATCGACCTGCGCAAGGCATACTGCCTGCTGGCCAGAGTGTACCAGGAAGCCAATCTGCAAGGAGCGGCATTGAATTACTACAACAAGGCCCTTGCGGTAGAATGTAAACCCGACTCGGCGGCATACGAATGGGCCGCTTACGCATTGGCAAGAATCAGCGACATATACATCGAGCAAAAGTTATTTGACAAGGCACTACAGGCGCTCGACACAGCGAGCAAATACGCCGCTAAGGGCAACGACATGCGAATCAAGGCTATCATAGGCGCTAACTACGGTGCATGCAGTTTGGGCAAAGGAGACCTCGACAGTTGCATTGCCAAAACCGAAAAAGCTGCACAAACAGCAGAGCGCGCCGGCCTGACACAAGTTCACAAAAGCATTACCCTTTCGCTCTTGCCGGCATACCTGAAAAAGGATGACGGTAAAAATGCCTTGCGGGTATTGCAGGAAGCCGAAGGCATAAAAGGCAGCAAGCAGCTCTCGCTTTATTATTTGTACTACAGCCTTTATTACTCCTGGGCCGGAGACAATACCAAAGCCGAAGAATATTACCGCAAATGCGCGGCATTGGGAAACTTTACCTTCCAACGCGACGCAAGTTCAGAGATAGTAATGTCGTTCCTTAAATCGGAGCGTTACAAACAGTTGAACAAATACCTCTTTCCTGCACTAATCGCACAGGATTCGCTAAACCGCGCCGCGCTGAGCACGAGCAACGACCTTGTTACCACGCTCGACGCAAAACTACACAACGAGCAGAAACAAAAACAGAAGGAAGCACGGCTTTACATGCTTATATTTGCAATATCCTTAGTTGTAGTTGCCGGAACGCTCGGGGCCGTTTTCTACATGCGCTACACACGCATTCGCCTCCGCCTGCAACAGGAGAAACTGAACAACCTGCTGGCACAGATAAACGAACGCGACAAGAACAAGGCTGCTGCCGACAAGGAAGAGATACGCCGCAAGAATGTAGAGGCCTTGAAGGATTCGGCCGTTTACCGTTCTTTCCACGACAACCGCTTCACACCATCGTACAACGACTACCGTGAGTTAGAAAAAGCCGTAAACCGCGCCTACGACAACTGCATGGAACGCCTGCACGACATATATCCGTCGATTAAAGACTATGAATTAAAAGCCTGCCTGCTTATAAAGGCAGATGTTCCTCTGAAAAATATCGCCGTAAACTTGGGCATGGAACAAAATGCTCTCAGCATGTTGCGCGCACGTCTTTACAAGAAAATGTTCCAAGCCAAAAAAGGCTCGGCAACAATGCTCGACGACTTCATAAAGAGCCTTTAAACAGGTGCTTCACCATTGTGTGAAGCGATGTGAACCTACACGTGAACCATAGTGAAGCACGTGGTTTTATGTACATGCCCCACGATTTTTACTTTTGCCGCAAACAGCAATAACACATTAGACAAAAGTAAAAACAAATGAAGCAAACAATCATTCTACTGTTTTGCGCGCTCACCGCACATGCTGCCGCGCAAAACAACATACCGCAAGAAGATTCACTCAAGGCACTTGCGCTAAAAGGTGTCACGGTAAAAGGCGAACGCCCGCGCGTTACCATGAAAGACGGGCGTTTCACAATCGACATGCAGGCCGTGCGCAACAAAAAAATCGCAGCCAATGCACACGAGCTCATTAAAGAGCTGCCGCTCGTGAGCAGCACGGACGGCGAGACGCTTTCCCTCTCGGGCGCACAAGCCACAACGGTAATGATTAACGGCAAACCGTCGAATCTTACAGCCGAACAGATAATACGCTACCTTAAAACGCTCCCTGCCGACAAGGTTGACAAGGTGGAGCTGCTTTATAACCCTCCCGCCGAATACCATGCGGGCAACACTTCGGTGATAAATGTCATAACCGGGCGTTCCGGCGGCAACGGCTTCAGCGGCCAGCTCTCCGCTCGCTATAAATGGCGACACGACAGTGCCTTCGGCAACGACGCGGCCACGTTCTTTTCTTTGGCAAAATGGAACTTCAGCCTGATGTACTCGTATGATTTTGCCAACACCGTTTACAAACGCGAACAATACTCGAAACACATGCTTGCCGCTGCCGCGCCGGGTGAGCCGGGGCGCACCTACGACATACGCCAGACCACCAGCACGCCTTTGCGGGCGGGAAATTTCTATGTCAACGCCTCCGCAGAGCGCAGCTTCAACGACAAAAGTACGCTCGCAATAGGATACATGGGCGACTTCACGCCCTCGGAAAAATCGGGCAACGAAACGGCGAGCAACATGTTCCGCAGCGCCAAGAGCAAAGACCGCTACACCACACACTACCACGACGTAAGCGCCGACTACAACTCGTCGTTCGGCCTGAAGGCGAGCGCAAGCTACAATTACTACTCCACCACCGGGCTGCAAAGCATGAAGTATGACGGCATTCAAGCTTTCGATTACCACGCCCGCCAGCGTATAGACAACTACAAGTCTTATGCCGACTACGGGCACTCGCTCGGCCGGGGTTGGAGCATTTCCCTGGGCGCTATGTTCAACTTCGTTGAAAGCCACAACCGCCAGGACATGCAGTCATCCGACGCCGTGCAGGATAGCTATCGGAACAACACCGCGACATACGAAAATACCATAGACGCATACGCCGGGGCAAGGAAATCGTGGCTCGGCGACAAAATCCTTTTGGATGCCACAATAACCAACCAGTACTACCGCATGAACCACTACCACAACAACTCGCTCATGCCCCGCGTGTCGGCCACATGGAGCATTACACCAAAGCACAGGCTGCAACTACAGTATCGCACGTTCAAGGTATATCCGTCCTACTGGATGAAACAGGATTATGTAAACCACATGGACGAATACTCCGTGCGCATGGGCAACCCCAACCTGAAGCCTCAGAAAATTAACGACCTCTCACTGCAATACATACTCGCCGGGAAATACACATTTACAGTATTGTATCGCGATATAAACGGCTTGATAATGACGCAGACCTACCAGTCGCCCGACGCATTGCAGCTTATATACCAAAACCGCAACATAAAAAAATTCGACATCCTTTCGTTCAACGCCTCTGCCCCGGTGAAATTCGGCAAGGTTGCCTACACCGACATAACGGCGCGGGCATATATGCAACATTTCAAGAGCAAGGAGTGGCACGAACTGGCCTACGACCACCACAAATGGGTTGCCGAACTGAACAGCCACACCACGTTCTACCTTAATTCCCGCAAAACACTTACCGCCGACTTAGACATCTGGTACGTGTCGCCGGCGCTGAACGGCGAATGGGACATCGACGGGTTCTGCAACGTCAGTGCGGGCGTGAAATGGAAATTCCTCAATGACAACGCCGTGCTTTCGTTCGACTGCTCCGACATATTCGAAAGTGCCATGCCCGACATCCATACCCGGATAAGTACACAGAACCAGCGGCTAAAGCAGAACTTCTACCAGCGCACGTTCAACGTAGACTTTACCTGGAAATTCGGCGGCTACAAGGAACTCCGCACACGCCGGCCCGACACTTCGCGCTACGGCATTTGACACACAGCCGTTTTCCTTGCACAAGGCAGTGGCACTTACGGATAAAACCAGTATCTTTGTCCGTATGATGAACATAGAAGACGTTAGGGAATACTGCCTCTCGCTGCCAAACACAACCGAGGACATGCCTTTTGGCGACGACATACTCTGTCTGCGTGTGGACGGCCGCATATTCGCCCTTTTGTGGCTCGGTTGGCCCGACACGCACATCGCGCTCAAGTGCAACCCCGACATTGCCACAGCACTGCGCGAGCAATACCGCGCCGTAAGGCCGGCATACCACATGAACAAACGTTGCTGGAACGACTTATACACAGACAGCGACATGGGCGACGAGACTTTGAAACACTGCATAAACCACTCCTACAACGAAGTGGTGCGCAAAATGCCGAAGTACAAACAACCCGCGCTCCTATTGGAGAAAGAATGCGAACTTAACGAAAACGACATTAAAAGGATGTGATTTTAACATACCCTATCGGCATGCCCGCAAACCCCGATAAACAAAGGGCAAAAATACAAGGCACGTAATTCAAAATATGTCCGACATATTTCAAAATATCTCGGACATATTTTTTCTTTGCTCAGAGGAGTGGTAAAACACCTCCTTTACAGAGCCTAAAACATGTGGTAATTTTTTAACATCTGCCCGCCTCTAACACCTTTTCTTTAACACTCCGTTTGATTTTAAGCAGGAGTATCTCATTTAAAAGAAGTTACACACGCCGGTAGACGGAATGCTTTTTCATATAAGCAAATAGTTCTCGAAAGCGGGGAACGTCCTTCTCGGGTCTATGAACAGGCATGTAGAGAGCACCTCTCCTTCGGCGGCATTGCGGTTCACCACGCTTACGAAACGGCAACCTTCTATCAATTTCCCTGTCTCCGGATTTACGATGTGCCGGCGCGCCGGACTATCGTTGCCCGACGTGGTGAGACATTGGTCACAAAGCGTAACCGTATCCTTGCGGCTACCGTTTCCGAAACTCACTTCCCATCCGTTTTGCCCGTCGGGACGGCCTAATGCCATTACAGAACTGTTTCCCATATTTACAAGCGCTGTCGTAATACCTGCGCCTTTGATTATGTGACGCACCTGTTCCAAAGCGTAGCCTTTGAGAAATCCGGAAAGGTTTATATACACCCCCCGGCGGCGGAACACAACTGTTCCGTCGCCGGGAAGTATTATATCATGCACCATTCGGTTGTCGTAGCCGTCGCTACCGACAGTTATATCGAACAGGCCGTCCGTCATAACGTTATATCGCAGGCATTCGCGCAGAATACTTTCGAGTTCGCGGCTTACGGGCATTATTTTTTCGGCCGCCATAAGGTTCACGGCCGAAAGTTCGCTTTGCGGGTCGAAGCAGTTGGCGGCAGTTTCAATACTGTTTATCCGCTTGCGAGTTTCGGCCACCGTTTCGAGCAATACATCCTCGCTTTCAGAGCTTATGAGCGCCGCGTCGACACGAGTGTGCATAGCACCGAACCATGCGTAGAGCATACCCTGCCCGTCGGCACGGCGGCGGTATATATGCGGGATGTCGGAAACGGGAATCAGAGTTCCTTAATCTTTATGTTCTTGAACCAAACTTCGTTGCCATGGTCTTGCAGCAGAATATTGCCCCGCTCATGATTGCCGAAGTTTTTCCAGTTCTTGTATTTACTGTACGCCACGAGCGCGTCCCACATCTGGTTGTTGCGTTCATACTCGAGCATCTTGGTTCCGTTGAGCCAGTGCTCCACGTGGTTTCCGCGCACGATGATTGTGGCGTTGTTGAAGTCGTTTATGTTGAACGGTTTCTTTTCGGGCGCCGGAATCAGGTCGTATAGTGAACCGAGCTTGCGGTTACCCTTTACTCCGAGCTTGGCGTCGGGGTGGCGTTCGTCGTCGAGAATCTGGAACTCGCAGCCTATTGCCGAGCCTTCGCCCTTGTTGGCTTCGGGATCGACAAAGTATTTCACTCCGCTGTTGGCTCCCTTGGTGATTTTAAAGTCAACCGAAAGGATGAAGCTGCCATAAGTGGATGTGGTAACGATGTCGCCTCCGTTTGTCGACTCGCCGCCGTCGCCGGGAAGCACTTTAAGCACTCCGTTTTCGATTTTCCACCCTTTCTCGGGGAAAGCGTCGAGTTTTGCTCCGCGCCAGCCGTTCGTTGTCTTGCCGTCCCAGAGCAGTTTCCAGCCGTCGGCGGCTTCGGCGGGCGAAATACAGTTGTCTATGCAGTTAACCTGCGGTGTTTTGTCGGCCGGCGACAGGTATTTCTTAACATCGTCGGTACAAATACGGATGTTGCGCCATGCTATGGTTTTTCCTTCATCGGCCTTGTTGCCAATGGCATGTACCTGCAATGCTATGAAACCGCTGGGAGTCTTATCGTCCCACACGTTTGCGCAGGCAATGCCGTTTACCCACGTGCGTATGCTGTTTCCGTAAGCCTCGATACGTGCCTTGTTCCACTCGTTGTTGCGGAAAGCTTTCTGTGCTGCCGGGTTTTTGGTCATGGGATAAAGCCAGCCGCGGCGTGCCTCGTCGTAAATGCCTCCCGACCACGCACGCGGCGACGGGTCTATCTCGAACTGGTAACCGTGAACGCGGTAATTGTTATAATTCTTAAGACTCTCGCTGCGTAATTGTACCCCGGAGTTT
>URSZ01000112.1 GCA_900550635.1 uncultured Prevotella sp.
GGCTGGGAGCTTTTCACCACTTCGGAATAACCCGAAACGATTGGGCAGTTATAGCTGTTCTGTTGGTTGTTTTCCTTCTTTTCGAACACCACAAAGGGCATGAATATGCGGTCCACTCCCCGCCGGGCCAGATTCTCGATGTGACTATGCACGAGTTTTGCGGGAAAGCAGATGTTGTCGCTCATTACACAGCCTGCCGTGTGTTCATAATGCGAATAGTCCGACGGTTCAGACAGTTCCACTTCCATTCCGCAGCCTGTAAGCAATGCGTGCCAGAAAGGATATTCCTCATACATGTTCAGGCAGCGCGGGATTCCTATCCGCAACGCGGGGTTTCCTACCTGCGAAGGGCGGTTGAAAAGCAATTGCAACTTATATTCGTAAACATTTGCCCCGGGCTCTGCCTTTTCGCCGCGGTTCGAGAATACCTTTTCGCAACGGTTGCCGGAATAGTAACGCTGTTTGCCGTCGAAAAGGTATTGCGTTACCTGGCAACTGTTTTCGCACCCTTTGCAATGCAGCAGCCGCGAAGTAAAGTTCGCACGCCTGAGCATTTCGTCTACCGTAACGCTTGTTTCCGCCTTGTGTCGGATAGCGTATAGTGCGCACCCCATTGCTCCCATGAGTTCGGGGCAATCACTGCGATATACGTTAGTGCCCGACAGTTTTTCGAGCGCACGCACTATGGAGTCGTTGCGCATTGTTCCGCCCTGTACTACTACATGGCGGCCGAGCTCGGACGTGTTTTTAAGTTGCAGCACCTTGTAAAGGCAGTTTTTTACAACGGAATACGAAAGCCCTGCCGCAATATCGGCCACAGTGGCGCCCTCGCGCAACACTTGTTTCACTTTCGAGTTCATGAACACGGTGCAACGCGTTCCAAGGTCGCAGGGATGTGTTGAGCGGCAGGCCTCGCGCGCAAAATCAGCCACTTCGTAACCCAGCGAGCGGGCAAACGTACTTATGAAAGAGCCGCAACCCGACGAACATGCCTCGTTTATCTCTATGCGGTTTATAACGCCGCCGTCCACAAAGATAGCCTTCATGTCCTGCCCGCCAATGTCGAGTATGAAAGACACTTCCGGGCTTATGTTTTTGGCCGCCATGTAATGGGCTATGGTTTCTATTATGCCGTTGTCCATTGCAAACGCCGCCTTTATAAGGTCTTCGCCGTAGCCGGTGGAGCATGAGCCGGCCACGTGCAGCTCCGTGCCCGCGGCCTTGCATGCAGCAACAAGTCCCTGCATACCTTTCTCAACAGTCCGCACCGGATTGCCGTCGTTGTCGTGATAATAAGAATAGAGCATTGCGCCCTCGGGCGACAGCACTACTATCTTCGTTGTCGTTGAACCAGAATCTACACCTATGTATGCTTCTTGCACCCCGGCCTTGAGTTCCGCGCGGGGAACGCCTTTTCCTCCCAGCCCCGAGAGCCAGTTGCGATAATCTTCCTCGTTTTCGAATATAGGCGGCAGACTAAGGTATGAATGCGCCTTCTGCGTAAGGCGTTCGTCCACCAGTTTCGAGAATCCTTCCACCGTTCCGGTGCTTCCTCCTTCGGCCAGTGCCGCACCCCAGGCCGGTATAAGGCTTCCTGCCTCGGGAACTATTATGTCGTTTTCGTCAAGTTTCAAGTAATTGACGAACGCTTTGCGCAATGCCGGTATAAAAGTCAGCGGCCCGCCGCAAAAAAGCAAAGGCGGGGTTATCGTGCAACCGTGCGCAAGCGTTATGACCGTCTGTACGGCCACGGCATGGAATATAGAGGCCGCGATGTCCTCGCGCGGGATATTCTTGGCCACGAGGTTCTGTATGTCGGTTTTACAGAACACCCCGCAGCGCGACGCTATGGGATACACCTGCGTCGAATCCATTGCCAGCTTGCCGAGCTCCTCATTCGAAACGCCGAGCAGTATGGCCATTTGGTCGATGAACGCTCCCGTGCCGCCGGCACAGTTGCCGTTCATGCGCAGGTCGGTAGCCCTTTGCTCCTCAAAGAACACCACTTTGGCGTCCTCGCCCCCGATGTCTATCATGGTGGACACCTCAGGATGAGCGTGGCGCACATAGTTCGAAGCCGCTACAACCTCCTGGACGAACGGGATTCCGCAACGTTCGCAAACACCCATGCCTACGGAGCCGGTTATGTTGACCTCTACAGGTTCGTTGCCCACTACGCCCGCTATGGCGCTGAAAAAGCCAGCAAGGCATTCCCTCACCTTGGCCTGGTGGCGCTCGTAGCGTTGAAAAACAAGACCGCCGTCGCCGGCGCGGAGCACAACCACTTTGGCTGTCGTCGAACCTATGTCTATACCTATTTTATATTGTACCATACGGATTTATAATTCTTATCCCGAAAACTGACACTGGTGTCAGTTTAGCTGCAAAAGTAAAAATTAATTCGAATACCGGCACGGAAGACCTACCTATTTTAACACACATATATTATATAATAGCCTATTTTGCAATCCGGTTGAACAAATACGGCTGTTTCAATCCGTATGTTTGCAGCCAACAGCCACGACTAAAACAAGTGAAAACCGGAGCCTCAAAACGGCGTTTTCCGTACCCGAAAATTGAAAACTGATTTTCAGCTTGCAAACCCCACATCGGAGCAAATAAAAAATATGTCTGACATAATTCGAAATATGTCAGACATATTTTAAAATACAAGGCACATATTTTTTGCCCTCTGAAAACCCGTTCGCGGAATGCCCTAAAAACGCAGACAAATCGGGCACGTGCCATGCGCCGTGTTGCGGCCGGCTTATGCGTCGCCCATGTACACGTCCGAAGGTTTCTGCGGGCGCGACGGTATTTCGGGTATGTTTATCTTGCCGAACGTGCTTTCATACTTTGCAATATTGTTCTGCAAGGCGAAGAGCAGGCGTTTGGCGTGCTCCGGCGCCATCACCACGCGCGACTTCACAGGCGCCTTGTTTGTGCCGGGCAGCACGCGCACGAAGTCGAATATGAACTCCGCGCTCGAATGCGTGAGCACTGCGAGGTTTGAATACACTCCTTCCACCACCTCGGGCGAAAGCTCTATTTTCAGCTGGTTTGCGTCGTTTTGGGGATTGTTGTTCATTGTTTCCTTAATTTTGTTGTTACTCACGCAAAGTTAACAAAAGAAAATTCCCCGGTAACACCGCGCCGCGCTTTTTTACGCCCCCGCGAGGCAAACATCGCGTCTTGCGCGCTCATATTTCGGAAAACTGCATGTGCGAGATTCAAAAAAAGCGTATATTTGTCATATAACTCTTTACACAAACATTTTTACACCTTATCTGCCTTAACCAACAAAACCACACCGCCATGAAAAAACTCATCCCGCTCCTACTCATTTCCCTAATCGGCGCCGCAGTTTCGGCCCAGCCTCAGGAAATAAAATATACCGTCAACAAAATTTGGGACAACGGCAAGCACTGCGCCTTCACGTCGCTCATAAAGTACAAAGGGCTTTACATCTGCTCCTTCCGCGAAGGCGAAACGCACATCTTCGACAGCCGGGGAAACGCCGAAGGTAAAGTAAGGATACTCGTTTCAACCGACGGCGACGCATGGGAGGCACTCGACCTCACAGGCAAGGCCGGCATCGACCTGCGCGACCCCAAACTGTCGGTAATGCCCGACGGGCGGCTCATGGTGACGACCGGCGGCTCGATATACCGCAACCGCAAACTCACAGGCATAGAGCCGCAAGTGATGTTCAGCAGCGACGGCCGCAACTACACGGCACCGCAGCCCATACAACTGCCCGAAGAAGTAGGCAGCCACCCGTGGCTTTGGCGCGTAACCTGGCACGAAGGAACGGGATACGGAATTGTTTACGCCAAGAACGACACACCTTTGTCAAAGCTGTACCTCGTAAAAACCGACGACGGAATACATTACAGCCTCGTAAAAACAATAGAAATGGACGGCTTTCCAAACGAAAGCACCGTGCGCTTCCTGCCCGACGGCCGCATGGCCATTATGGTGCGGCGCGACGCGGGCGACTGCCTCGGATACTGGGGCACGAGCCACGCCCCCTACACCGAATGGGAATGGAAGAAAATGGAGTTCCGCGTTGGAGGCCCCGACTTCATCGTGCTCGACGACGGAACCGTTATAGCCGGCTCGCGCAACCACTACATACCGTCGTCGCCCAAAACAACGCTCTACACGGGCAACAGCGAAGGAAAGTTCAAGGAAACGCTGGTGCTGCCGTCGGGAGGCGACACAAGCTACCCGGGAATCATCAAGGTTGGCGACGAGCTGTGGGTGAGCTATTACTCCACCCACGAAACCGGGAACGCTTCCGTCTACCTCGCAAAGATTCCGCTCGCGCTGCTGAAGCACTAACACGCCGCCATGTCGGTTTGCTCCCGTACCGGCACGCACGGGAATGTTCCTTTTCTTATCAAAATGCTATCTCCAAGTTGTAATTTTAGGAACGCAAAGCGTAAAAACCTAACAAAAAGGGAGATAAAATCATATTTATAACGGGAAAGTTCATACCTTTGGTACAATTTACAAAACTTCCAAAAATAAAAACGATGAAGAAACTGTTTACCATCATTTCACTGTTTGCAGCAGTAATGACAGCAAACGCACAGAGCGCGGTAAAAGGAAACTATTTTACCGACAACTGGACATTAGGAATCAGTGGCGGCGTAATCACTCCCACCACCAACCACGCTTTCTTCGGAAGCATGCGCCCGACTATCACAATGGAGCTCACAAAATGGCTTACACCTGAATACGGGCTGGCAGTGCAGGGACAAACCGCAATCAACATCGACAAACTCGGCTGGGGAAAAAGCAAAACAGCCTTCGACCTGGCACAGGTAATGCTTCTCAACAAGGTTAACCTCATGAACGCCTTTGGCGGTTACAAAGGCGAGCCCCGCATGTTCGAAATCGAAGCATACGCAGGCTTGGGATACACACACTTCTACTACAACGGCCAGGAAGGCGTTGACGCATTCAGTTCGAAACTCGGACTTAACTTCAACGTCAACCTCGGAAGCGACAACGAATGGCAGATAAACGTTAAACCGGCCATCACTTACCTGCTCGACGGCAACTGCGGCCGCAACTTCGCGCTGCATCCCATGCGCTTCGACGTAAACCGCTCGGCGCTGGAACTTACTGCCGGAGTAACCTACAAGTTCCTCACCAGCAACGGAACGCATAACTTCGTTTCCGTAAAGGAATACGACCAGGCCGAAGTTGACGGGCTGAACGCACGCATTAACGACCTGCGCAGCAAGCAGGAAAGCATGCAAACCGCTATCAACGACCTCACTGCAAAGAACACACAGCTCCAGAACGAGCTGGCAGCAACAAAGAAGGCACTCACCGACTGCCAGAACACACCCAAGACCGAAACGGTTTACACTACAATCAACCGAAACCTCGAATCGTACATAACATTCGCACAGGGCAAGAGCACAGTAGACCGCTCGCAAATGCCCAACGTGGAGCGTGTGGCCACATACATGAAAAACCACAGCGGAAGCCGCGTTGAAATCCTCGGATACGCTTCGCCCGAAGGCAGCGCCGAGATAAACGCAAAACTGTCGAAGGCACGCGCCGAGGCCGTAAAGAAAATACTCGTCAAGACTTACGGCATAAGTGCAAGCCGTATCAAGGCAGAAGGCCAAGGCGTGGGCAACATGTTCAAGGAGCCCGACTGGAACCGAGTAAGTATCTGCACACTGAACGACTAAGAAAACCGCATAGCGCTAACATACAAGTGCGCGCGCCCCGTTATGGAGTGCGCGCACTTTTCTTTGCACCCCTAATCGGCAAAACCGTAAAACGGCAGGACAACCCTGCACATTTCCCGGCAAATCGCCGCCGCATTTCAAGACAACAGACGCCAAGGCCGCCGATGTCCGCACTTTTTCCGCCATGCAGGCAAACGGTTTTACGCCCGCCGACCAATGCTCTCCAACATCGGCCGGCGGGTTGTCTTTATTTTGTCTGCAATCCGGGACAATTTTCAAAATAGTTTTCAGAGGGCAAAAAATATGTCTGACATAATTCGAATTATGTCAGACATATTTTAAATTATCTCAGAGATATTTTTTATTTGCTCCCATGTGGGGTTTACGCGCTGAAAACCAGTTTTCATTTTTCAGCACGGAAAATGCCCGTTTTCAGGTCTCGGTTTTCACATTATTCCGCACAGGTTTTTCCCTACCGTCAACGAGGCTGCCTACTGCCACGCCGTTAACGGCGGCAGGCACTCCACCACCGCCTTTGCGCACAGGGTAAGCAGCTTAGCGTACTGAGCAAGCGCGCACCGGCCTATTTATTCCATTTTAAAAATAATACGTTTAAAACACAACGCATTATAACATTTTTTATACCTTTGCGCTCAAGAATCCGCACCACGGCACATGGAGTTGCGTCACAAGGCGCGGAACAAAGGGTGTTATTGAGATTTTATCTTCGCAATTCAAACTTCGCAACTTTGAACCAGCAGCATGAAGGTAAGATGAGCAATACCACCTGCACCGGTTGATTGATTCCCGCGCTTACAGGCGGCCTGCAACCACATCGGTGCGGGGTCGTTGTCTTATCCATGCTACGGCGGTGCGAAGGCCGGAATTGCGGATAAGACAAGATACGGCCCCGGCACCTTTTGAATCCACCCATATCTTTAACAGTTCTTCGCGGCGGCCGGAAGACGAACAAAACCGATACCTTATGAAGGTAAGATTTTTACACTTATGCGTGGCCGCAGCCTCGGCCTTTGCGGCAACACAGCCGGCAGCGGCACAGTCGTTTACCGTCGACGGCATTGTTTACAACATCCTGTCGGAGACAGGCAAGACGGTAGAGGTAACAAAAAACACTTCAAACAACTACAGCGGCAACATCCACATTCCCGCAAACGTGACAAACGGGACAACGGAATACACGGTTGCGGCAATCGGGGACGAGGCTTTCAGAAACTGCACGCGCCTCACATCCGTGAACATTGCGGAAGGACTGGCTTCCATAAAGGAAAAGGCATTCTACAATTGCTCGGCGCTGACCACTGTAAAACTGCCGGCAAGCCTTAGATTCATCGGCACATCAGCTTTTTACGGCTGTTTCGGCCTGGCAGCAATCGACATTCCCGAGAATGTCACCACAATTAAGGAAGACGCTTTCGACGGTTGCAGCAGCCTGAAGTCGGTGGAAATACCCGCGAGCATAACGTCGATAGAAACAAACACCTTCTACGGCTGCAGCAGCATGGAGACGGTTACTATCGCCTACGGAATCGACTCCATTCACAACAGTGCCTTCCGCAACTGCAAAAGCCTGAAAACCGTAAAGATTCCAAACAGCGTTGCCTTCATCGGCCAATCGGCTTTTGAAAATTGCAGCGGGCTGGAATCCGTGGAAATGTCCGACGGGATGACCGTGCTGCAACCATACACTTTCCGCAACTGCACAAACCTTGCTTCGGTCAATATAGGAGCGGCCACCGACACCATAAAGAGCTTTGCTTTCGAAGGTTGCAGCAGCCTTGCCCATATCGACATCCCCGACAACGTTACTTTCATGGAAGAGAACGCCTTCCTGTCGTGCTACGACCTGGCTGTGGTAGAAATAGGTGCAGGCGTCGACTCGATAAGCGAACATGCGTTTTCCACGAACGACAACCTGACGGCAATAAACGTCAACTCCGGCAACAGACGCTACGCTTCGAACGACGGGGTGTTGTATTCGAAGGACTTTTCCGCCCTGCTCCTGTTCCCCAAAGGAAAGACCGGAACAAACATACCCGACGGCGTTGCCTTGATTGGGCAAAGCGCTTTCGAGAACTGCAACAACCTCGAAAACATCAGTATTCCAAACACTGTAAAATCAATAGGACAAGGCGCTTTCTCATAATGTATTTATAACCATAGAACAACCAAAACTAATCAGAAATATCCGAGTGTAAATCTTTAATTACCAGCATATTCTAAAATTTAACACTTTTCGGTTGCCATTTGTCGCTTCCCAAATTTCCACATATTTTTGAGACGTATTTCTGACGTGGAGAATTTGCGGGGCTTGTTTTTTGTCACACCG
>URSZ01000113.1 GCA_900550635.1 uncultured Prevotella sp.
CCCTGGTAGGTGGCAAGCCCTCCCCTACCGGCAACGGACGCATCGTCATCGCCTGCGCCGGCACGAGCGACCTGCCCGTCGCCGAAGAGGCGGCACTGACGGCCGAGTTCTACGGCAACAAGGTCGATCGCCTCTACGACGTGGGTGTCGCCGGCCTGCACCGCCTGCTCGCCTGCGAGCTTCGTGCGCCCGTAAGCCCCAAGCGGATCGGTAGGCTGGTCTTCGCGGCAGGGCGTGTTGCCGTTGCCGCTGAACACGTAGTCGGTCGACACATGTATGAGCACTGCGTCGGCCTCGCGGGCAGCCTGCGCCAGCGTGGCCACCGCGCGGTTGTTGAGCAGGTCGGCGGTCGGCTCGTCGTCCTCGGCGCGGTCTACGTTGGTGTAGGCCGCACAGTTCACAATCACGTCGACGTGTCCGCCTTTCACAGTGGCGAACACGGCTTTGGCGTCCGTGATGTCAAGCTCCGAGGTATCGGTGAACAAATAGCAGTCGGCGCTTCCCGCCGAAACGTTCCGCATTTCGCGGCCCAACTGCCCGTTAGCCCCGGTTACCAATATATTCATGTTTTGCGGTTTTATTTGAACGATTCGTAGTCAAACGGCGTGTCAAAGTCGCGCAGCAACGAATGCTTCGTGTCCTTGTCGCTCAGTATGGCGTGGCATGTGGGTATGCGCCAGTCAATGCCGAGGCTTCCGTCGAGTATGCTTATGCCGCCGTCGGCCTCGGGGTGGTAGAAGTTGTCGCACTTGTACTGGAACACGGCCACGTCGCTAAGCACCGCGAAGCCGTGGGCAAACCCTTGTGGTATGAAGAACTGGCGGTGGTTCTCCTCTGTGAGCTCCACTGCCACGTGCTGCCCGTAGGTAGGTGAGCCGCGCCGAATGTCGACGGCCACGTCGAGCACCGCGCCGCGCACGCAACGCACAAGCTTGGCCTGCGTGAAAGGCGGCCGCTGGAAATGCAGCCCGCGCATCACGCCGTAGGAAGAACGGCTCTCGTTGTCCTGCACGAAGTTGACAGGGCGCACCTTTTCGTTGAACTCCCGCTGCGAGTACGACTCGAAGAAATACCCGCGCGCGTCGGTAAATATGCGCGGCTCGATGATTACCACGCCATCAATGTCTGTCTTGATTATGTTCATAATTTTTGCCCAATAAATATTTTTGTAAAACCCGGCTGTTGTCTATCACATGGCTCAATAGCGGAAGTATGCACGCGGCAGCAGCTATTTGTATCCAAAAGTACACCATTCCGGTGTCATTTCCTAAAATGTCGATATACACTATCTTGACAGCCATCAACAGTACCCAATGCGTTGCATAATAGTTCATGCTACCCCCCCCTATTCGAGTTATACACCTAACAATCAAAGCGTTATACATAATATTGTTGCTACATAGAATTTTAGAAGCCTTATTTAGCACCAAAATCCCGGCCAATGAGCATACTATGGCAGCCAAATAATATCCACTCAAAAGGGAATTGTTAAACATTCCAATGTTTGACGGATATGCTAAGGAAATAGCATAAATCACCAACGCGGCAATAAAGATGTATTTACCATACTGCAACTCCCTCAACTTCGAGCCTAAGATGTAAAACACGAGTCCAAGCGTACCGTTTGCCAAGTAGCAAGGAGTATCTATATCGTATAAGTGGAAAACGAATGCTACGGTAACTGCCACGACCACGAGCAGATAATCATTAATGCGTCCGGCAACGGCATTATAGGCTGTTTTTACGATAAACAACGAACAAAGAAACCAAAGCGGCAGATTTGCCGGAATTGAGCCGCACAATACCAACCACTTAGGGAATGAAACGTAATGCAGCCAATTCATGTCGCCCGACGCCACCAAGTGAATCCACAGGAACAACTGCCCTATTAAGGAAAACGACAACAACGGTATCAAAAGATGTCTGGCATCCTTCTTCATCTGCGCCTGCCAATCTTCATTTTTCTTAAAGAACATCCCACTCTTGTAGAAAAACCACTGCATGAAAAAGAACAACAAGGTGTCACCGTGATACTTCACATCTGCCCACTGGGCTATATGTCCCACTATCATGTGGATTATCATTATTCCACACACGAGGTCCAAGTCCGTCCGTCGCTTGCGTCCGGGAGAAGCGATAGTTTGTTGCGCAGGCATTAGTCCAGATTTTCCTTACCGGTTTGCTCCACCTCGCTTACCACCTTCATCAGGTACTGCCCGTACTGGTTTTTGAGCATGGGGCGGGCCACTTCTTCCATTCGTTCCTTGCTTATCCAGCCCTTGCGGAAGGCAATTCCTTCGAGGCAGGCTATTTTCAACCCTTGGCGTTTCTCGATGACCTCGACGAATATCGACGCCTCGGCCAAGGAGTCGTGCGTACCGGTGTCTAACCAGGCAAAGCCGCGCCCGAGAGTGGTTACCTTCAGGTCGCCTCGGCGCAGGTATTCCTGGTTCACGGAGGTGATTTCCAACTCACCGCGCGCCGAAGGCTTAATGCGTTTGGCTATTTCTACCACGTTATTAGGATAAAAGTACAGTCCTACTACGGCATAATTTGATTTCGGTTTCGTAGGCTTCTCCTCAATAGAAAGACAATTACCATCAACATCGAACTCTGCCACGCCATAACGTTCCGGGTCATCGACCCTGTATCCAAATACCGTTGCCTTATTATTCTCTGCATTATTCACTGCCTCTTTCAATAGTTCTGAAAAACCCGTACCGTGGAAAATGTTATCACCAAGCACAAGGCAAACCGAATCATCACCAATAAATTTCTCACCAATGAGGAATGCTTGTGCTAACCCATCGGGTGATGGTTGCTCAGCATATTCGAAATGCACACCAAAGTCACTACCGTCACCTAGCAAGCGTCGAAAGCCTGGCAAGTCCTGCGGTGTAGATATAATAAGAATATCACGTATTCCAGCCAACATCAATACCGAAATAGGATAATAAACCAACGGTTTGTCATAGATGGGCAAAAGTTGTTTGCTAACACCTTTGGTAATAGGATAAAGCCGTGTACCTGACCCTCCTGCTAAAACTATTCCTTTCATAACAGTTGTTTATTTATTGTTTACCAGCGCGTTTTTTACTTCTCACTAGAGTAATAATCCTTACTGCCGTAGCCATACTGGTAACCGTATTCGCCGCCATAATGGCTGCCGTAGCGGCGACCAAGGGGTTCGGTACCGTTTAGCACGAGCGCCATGTTCTTGAAGCGCTTTTCATCGTACATGCGTTGCAGGTTGGGCAACATGTCGCGCTCCAGCAGCCCGGCGCGCACCACGAAGACGGTGCGGTCAACCTGTTTCTCGATAATCTGCGTATCGGCCACGATGTCGATTGGCGGGCAATCGATGAATACGTAGTCGTAGCTGCCGCGAAGCTGCCCTATGAGTTCACAGAAGCGCGGCTCGGCCAGCAGTTCGGTGGGGTTGGGCGGAATGGTTCCGGCAGGCAGCAGGTGCAAGCCGGGCATGTCGGGGTGCTGCACGACGAGGCCTGCGGCGTCGTCGTGCATATTGCCGAGGAAGTCGCTCAAACCCTTTGCCCCGTGCGTTGCAAGGTATGTCGAAGCCGAGGCACGGCGCATGTCGCCGTCGACGACCAGCACTTTCTTGCCCTTAAGCGC
The DNA here is from genome assembly GCA_900550635.1 of uncultured Prevotella sp. GTDB lineage: Bacteria > Bacteroidota > Bacteroidia > Bacteroidales > Bacteroidaceae > UBA6398. The sequence continues at coordinate 3,637 of URSZ01000113.1, forward strand.
AAAAGCCGCCGCCATGTTCATGGCCATGAACGTCTTGCCGCTACCGGGGTTGAACGAGGTGAACAGGATGACGCTCGCCCGTCCGCCGTTGCTGGCTTCGAGCAGGAACTCCATGTTCGTGCGCAACACGCGGAACGCCTCGTTCACCATGTCGCGGCAGCCGGGCTTGATGACTACCAACGGGTGGGCAAAGTCTTCTTTCTTCTTTCCGCTCCGCACGAGCGGCACCTCGCCCACGAACGGCAGTGAAAGGTTTTCCAAGTCCTTGCGCCCGCGCAGCTTGGTGTTCGTGTTTTCGCGAATGAAAATGACAATCACGGGAACAAGAAGCCCCAAAGCGATAGCCACCAGCAAAATATTCTTCTTCACGGGAGCGGTAGGTGCAAAACTGCCGGTCGGCGGTGTGATAACCCGTGTGTTGTAGGCAGTGAACGCTTGTGAGAGTTCGTTCTCCTCACGTTTTTGAAGTAGAAATATATATAGTGCTTCTTTAACCTTTTGCTGGCGTTCTACCGACAAAAGGTATTTACCTTGAGAGGGGTTGGCTGAAATGCGGGCGGTGGTCTGCCGCTCGCTTTGCTGCATGGCGCGCAACTGCGTGTTGAGCGTGGTGATGAGATTGTCGACCGACGTTACAATGGCCGAACGCATTTCACCCAGCGACTGGTCCATGTCGACCACCAATGGGTTCGTCTCGCTGCTGTTGGCCGCCAGTTCGTTGCGACGCAGCTGCGTGGTGTTGTAGTTTACAATCTGGTCCTCAATGCCCGGGCTTTCAATGCCCGAGTTAGCGGGGAGCAACTGATTCTTGCTCGTGACATTCGTGAGGTAGTCGCGTATGAAGCGCGCCATTGAGAGCTGTGTGTTCAGGGCAAGTATCTGCGCCGATGCCTCGCTGCTCTGCGTCATGTACATGTTGGCGGCAGCTTGCACGTCGGGCACGAGGTACTGGCTCTTGAACGAGGATATGTCCTTGTCGACGTTGCCCAGCTCCTGCTCTATTACACCGAGGCGCTCCTTTATGAACGCCGAGGTGCTGACGGCAATTTGGTTCTTGTCCTTTATCCAGTTTTCGTTGTAGACGGCAATCACGGTGTTGAGCACGTCCTCCGCGCGCTGCGGGCAAACGTCGGTGAACGTAAGATTGATAATGCTCGACTTCTCGTCGTTCAGTTCCGCCGAAAGTTTTGCCGAATAGCCTTCTGCGGCGGCCTGGTAGCCAATGCGCGACACGTAGACGGGCGCTCCGTAAGCCTCTGCGCCGCCGGCCTTTACCGTTACCTTTCCAACGGGCGTGGTAGAGGGAACGTTCAGCTTAGCGGTTACTTCGCCGTCAACACCTTCGCCGTCGAGCTCAAAATCGGTGAGCTTCACTTGTCCCTTTCCGGCGGGCACTATGGTAAACGCCGCTCTAAAGTTATCTTGCAAGCCGGCAAACGAAACTTGATATGGGCATGTGCGGCCATACAGGGCTTTCTTGTAGAACCCACCTTCGGTGGAATAGCTTATTTCGAGATGCAGGCGTTTCACCACGTCGAGCATTACCGAAGGCGACCGCAACGACTGTATCTCGTTGTTCACGTTGGTCGACGTCCTGAAAATGTCGATGTCGCCCAGCACTCCTGCCACACTGCCCCTTGGCTTCCCTTTGGAGTCCTCTTTTATGAGCACGGCGGCCGAGCGCGTGTAAACTGGCGGCGTAGTGAGCAAGTAAACGGCTGCCGCACAAACGGTGATTGCCAGCGATACGACGAACCAATACCATTTGCTCAAGCAAAGGGATAAGAGGTCTTGAATGCGCATGAAGTCGTCTGCCGGCTTTGCTTTTGACGTTATGTTGTTCTGGATAGCCACGTTTCGTGAAGTTTTTAGAAATTAATCAGTTGAATATAAGGATTGCCACCGACGTGAGCAACGAAGCCAGTGAAATCCAGAAAGAGGTGGAGCGCACGTTGTTGCCGTTGACGGTTGACTGGCGGGCTTTCATGTCGTTCGGCTCCACGTACACCACATCGTTCTGTTGCAGGTAGTAGGCCGGCGAGGAGTAGACGCGCTCGCCAGAAGTCAAGTCCAAGCCATAAGCCTTTTGCACGTCGCCCTCCTGCCGCAGCACCATCACCTTTGAGCGGTTTCCGTAAATCGTAAGATCGCCCGCCATGCTCAAGGCGTCGAGTATGGTTAGTCGGTCACGGTCAATGCTGAAGCGGCCCGGGCTGTTCACCTCGCCCAGCACCGATACGCAAAGGTTGGCGAACTCGACCGTCACAATCGGGTCTTTCACCAAGTTGCCATTTACGAGTTCACCTTTTATATATTCGGCTATATTCTCGCGCTTCATCCCGGCCACTCGCAACTTGCCGAGCACGGGGAAGTCTATGTTGCCGTCGGCGTCGACGGTGTATACCGAAATGCCCAGGCTCGAGCTCGACGAGCTGCGCCCCAGCGAGGAAGACTGTCCCAGCTGCCGCGAGACGTAGGGCAGGTTGAACAGATCGGTGAGCTGCGGGTCGCGGCTGTTCACGATAATGGAAATCTTGTCCTCGGGCCGCACGGTTATAGCTTTCAACTCGGGCAACTTGATTTCGCTCTCGCCGGGCTTAATGTCCTGGAAGTAGACCACATCTTTCGACGAGCCGCAGGATGAAAACGCCGCCAACCCGGCCAGCAGGATTAACAAGCGAATGTGTTTATATAGACTCATATTGTTTTATTTTTCAAAGTTTTGTTATGTCTCTTTATACTTTTGTTTATGCTTAATTGGAGCAACGTCCACAGCACGATGTCGGTAACGAGCAGGTTGGTCATGCCGAGCACGTCGGCAAACGCCCAATTGAACGCGACGAAGAAGAGCGCGATGAACAGTATCACCACCATTACAGCGCGGGGCCGCATACCTGCGCGAAGCAGTTTGTGATGAAAATGGTTCTTATCAGGCAAAAACGGGTTTTTCTTTTCCCGAATTCGATGTAGCACTACGCGTACCACGTCGAATAATGGAACAATCAATGTAGAGAAAGCTAATACCATATTGAAATGTCCTATTACCTCAATGCCCGCATCCACATGGCTCAAGTGAATAACCAGCAAACTGATGATATATCCCAGTATCAAGCTACCGGTATCTCCCATGAACAACTTGTGACCGCGTTTAGCATTGCCGAAAACATTGTAAAACCAGAACGGTACTATTATCCCTAAAGTAGAGAATGCCAAAAGGGCATAAACGCAATCCTTCTCAATCACACAAATGAGCCCCAATACAAATAAAGCTATGCAGCTTAATCCAGATGCCAAACCGTCGATTCCATCTATCAAATTAATAGCATTAGTAATGTAAACAACAACAAACACTGTAAATAATACCCCCAATGCCATCGGCAACTCATTAATACCAAACAATCCCCCCAATGTATTGAACCACTCTCCTGGCCAAACAATTAATAGCGCGGCAAGTATTTGGACAAGAAACTTGTAACGGTAACCGACACCGATCAAATCGTCAGCAACACCGACCAAAAAGAGCAGCATGCCACCTACGGTAAAGAACAAAAACTCATTGGCAGGAAAGTTCTTAATCGGGTAGCCTATATAAAACTGCACGCCAATAACGAAACACAATGTGATTAATATCACCGGGAAGAAAGATATGCCGCCTAAGCGGGGAATTGGTATCTGGTGAACCTTACGGCTATCTGGCATGTCGAATAGGCGCTTTTTGTAAGAAATCAACAGGATTTTGGGAATAATCGTCATTCCAAGTACCAAGGATAGCAAAAAACCTTCTATAAGAAACAGGCAATTCATATAAGTCATATAAGTTCTCATTAAAATTGATTTCTATCGCTTACAAACTTATTGGGATAAAATCGCAATGCATCGCTTTTGAGTCATGCTATGCTGTCCGGCACTGATACGGGATATAGCTTTAAAAAAAAACGTTTTTGAGCCATTAGTATAAGGGGTATTCTTCCAACTCCTTCATGCACTTCTTATCTATTGAAACACACGCAGTTACAACACTACCACTAAAAAGTTTGGCAATGAAGAGGATTCTCCTCTTTACTTATACGGCCATTTTCCTAAAACCGGTGTCATCTGTCCTACCTATCCGGCAGAGGGCACATTGCCGATTATCGATACATCTCTTACCAAGAGAGCTACAAGGTGTCAGAAAGTCCCTGTTGACGGGGCTTGCAGTGTTTTCAATAGTTAAACAAACTTGAAATAATAACTCGTTTTGTAAAAAAAGAACAATAAAAAATTTGGTAGTTATCCTCTCGTAACGTATTTTTGCACTTAACTATTCGTCTCTTGGTAAGAGAGTTGCATATCTCTTGGTAAGAGAGGGAAAATTTTCCTGAATTTTTTAGGATTTAATTAGTTATAAAAACGACATACGCCGCAGAGGAACGACGG
>URSZ01000114.1 GCA_900550635.1 uncultured Prevotella sp.
AACGGCATTTTTTTGTAGCTAAAATTGAAAACTGATTTTCAACGCGTAAACACCACATAGGAGTAAGGAAAAAATTAGTGGCTCGGATTTTGAAATCCGAGCCACTAATTTTAAAATTCAAGCAACTAATTTCTGCACCCCTGAAAACCCGTCCGGCTGGTGCCGGTGACCAATGACCCTTCGGGCACAAAACCGTTTGCCTGTATGCTCGAAAAACGCAGACAAAAACCGGCGGCCGCAATATTTGCGCTTTAATAACGCCGTATGAAAATAAATGGATATTTTTGAACCTCGTTTGCGCATAACACATAAAAGGCAAAACAAAAAAGTAACAAGGATGAAAGATATTCTCACCGCCCTGTCGGACAACCTGCCGTTCGTTCCCACCGAAGAACAATACCATGCCCTCGCCCGGCTGGCACGGTTCGTGGAATCGCGGCAGCCGCTTTCGGCTTTCATCCTGCGCGGATATGCCGGAACGGGCAAAACGTCGCTCGTAAGTGCGCTCGTGCGCGGTTTGAAGGAAACAGGCACAGAGCCGGTGCTTCTCGCCCCCACCGGGCGCGCGGCAAAAGTGTTCTCGCTCTATTCGGGCGTGCAGGCATATACGGTGCACAAGGCCATTTACCGCCAAAAGACCTTTAACGGCGAAGACACCGACTTTGACCTCGGATACAACAAGCGCAAAAACGCAATATTCATCGTTGACGAGTCTTCAATGATTTCAAACGAAGGCGGCGGCTCGATGTTCGGTTCGGGCAGGCTGCTCGACGACCTCGTGAGCTTTGTTTTCCAGGGAGCCGGGTGCAAACTGCTGCTCGTGGGCGACACGGCACAACTGCCGCCGGTGGGCGAAGAGCTCAGCCCCGCGCTCGAGCCTTCCGTTCTTGAGTCATACGGCCTTAACGTAGGCTGCGCCGACCTGCAACAGGTTATGCGACAAGGGCGCGACTCGGGCGTGCTCTCCAACGCCACGGAAATACGCACGCTTATCAGCCGCGGCGAGCCTGACGAATTTCCCAGAATAAGCATAAAAGACTTCGACGACATAAGATTCCTGTCGGGCGGAGAACTGATAGAGGAAATAGAAAGCTGCTACGACGACGCAGGTTCCGACCAGACAATCGTCGTTACCCGCTCAAACAAACGGGCCATAGTATATAACCACGGAATACGCGCACGCATTTATGAGCGAGAGGGGGAACTCTCGGCCGGCGACCGGGTTATGATAGTGAAGAACAATTATTTCTGGGCGGCAATGGCTGCTGCCGAGAGCAATGTGGACAATACGCCGCAAACCGACTTTATCGCAAACGGCGACATAGCCGAAGTGCGCCACGTGCGCAACGTACACGCTATGCACGGCTTCCGCTTTGCCGACGCCACGCTGCGTTTTCCCGACTACGACAACTGCGAGTTCGAAGCACGCGTACTGCTCGACACACTCGACAGCGAAGCACCCGCGCTGAAGCGCGAAGAATCGCTGCGACTCTACCAATCGGTCGTTGCCGACTACCAGGACATACGCAGCAGGCGCGAACGCATGAAACGCCTGAGGCAAGACCCCTACTACAACGCCCTGCAAATAAAATATGCCTACGCCATAACCTGCCACAAGGCACAGGGCGGGCAATGGAGCCGCGTGTTCCTCGACCAGGGCTACACTCCGGCCGACATGCTCTCGCTCAACTACCTGCGATGGCTTTATACGGCGTTCACACGCACCACCGAGCGGCTCTACCTCGTAAACTGGCCGAAAAACCAACGCGCCGAGACCGACGAGTTCGATTTCTGAACGCGCTAACCCGCACACGGAGGGGAACACATGGTTAATTTTGGTTAAATATTCGCGACATAAGCATTTGATATACTGTATTGGTTACGAAAAGGTAACTGCCTTACGTTTTTCTCCCTGCTTTCAGGTTACGACGCAATGACCTACTTTTGCAGTGTTACAACAAAACAAAGGTAAACACTCTAAAAACAAAGAACAAGATGAAAGAAATCAAAACAATCTCCGAAGGAAAGAACTACACCGCCGTAAGCGTAGGAAACATGGACGGCCTGCACGAATTCGCAACGCCACTGGGCGGAGGCAAAGTGTCGCAAGGCAAAGTATTCATCGGCGCAGCGCTGAAAACAACAGGCTCCGAAATATCGTTCCAGCACCTCAACCCGGGCGAGGGCTCGGCATTCCTGCACTCCCACAAACAACATGAGGAACTCTACATCATCGTCAAAGGCAAAGGCGAATACCAGGTGGACGGCGAGGTATTCCCTATTTCCGAAGGCTCGGTAATCCGCGTAGCTCCCGACGGAATGCGCGCCCTTCGCAACAACGGCACCGAACCCATGGTAATGATTTGCGTGCAATACAAGGCCGGTTCATTCGGCAAGGACGATGACATCATGACCGACGGAAACATTTCGGACGCGCCCGTAAAATGGTAAATGAACAACTGCCGCGGCAGGCCGCACACCAGCCGTGGCAGCTCCACACTCCTTAACCGTAAAAGAAAACAAGCATACCGGCATGAACAAACCGAACACGCAAAACAGCATTCGCGACGAGCTTTTCCCGAACTGCCCGATACGCAATGTCCTTGCCCGAATAAGCGGCAAATGGGCCTTGCTCGTACTGTTCACGCTCAACAAAAGCAACGGCACACCGGTGAGGTTCAAGCAACTCGAGCGCGACATTCCCGACATATCGCAAAAAATGCTCACGTCCGTGCTGCGCACGCTCGAGAGCGACGGCCTCGTAAGCCGCAAGGCATACGCCGAGATACCGCCTCGCGTGGAATACTGCCTCACACCGCTCGCACAAACACTGTTACCTATCATAACAGAACTTATCGACTGGGCTAAGAACAACATGCCGGGAATAATGGAAACAAGAATGCAGCACATTATAAAGTAATGCGCGATGCAGTGGAATGCCTTCTTTTAATATCTGCAATTTTCTAACGTTTTTCAAACAGTTTTTTAAGGGGCAAAAAATTAGTGGCTTGCTTTTTAAAATTAGTGGCTCGGATTTTAAAATCCGAGCCACTAATTTTTTCATTGCTCCCATGCAGGATTTACGCATTGATAACCGGTCTTCAATTTCTAAGGAAAAAAAGCCGCCGTTCCCTGCCCCCGGTTTTCCCAATTCGAGAATGCCGGCCACAAAGTCCTGCAGAAAACTGCGGCACAAGCCGCAATGCTTTATTTTACTTGTGCACCAGCGTGCCGATTGGCTCGCCGTCGAGCACTTTTGCGAGGTTGCCCACGATGTCCATGTTGAAAACGTAAATAGGCAGGTTGTTTTCCTTGCAGAGTGCCGTGGCGGTAAGGTCCATTACCTTCAGGTTTCGCGTATAAACCTCGTCGAACGTTATTTCGTCGAACTTCGTAGCCGTCTTGTCGCGCTCCGGGTCGGCGGTGTACACTCCGTCAACGCGCGTGCCTTTGAGCATTACATCCGCTTCAATCTCTATGCCGCGCAACGCCGAGCCGGTGTCGGTAGTGAAGTAAGGGTTACCCGTTCCGGCCGACATGATTACGACTTTTCCTGCCTTGAGATATTCTATGGCTTTCCATTTGTTGTAGAACTCGCCTATCGGTTCCATACGTATGGCCGTAAGCACGCGGGCATCCACTCCTATAGCCCCGAGGGCGCTGCTGAGCGCGAGCGAGTTGATTACCGTGGCGCACATGCCCATTTGGTCGCCTTTCACGCGGTCGAAGCCTTTTCCCGCACCGCTCAGGCCGCGGAATATGTTGCCGCCGCCTATCACGATACCTATTTCAACGCCGCGCTGCTGCGCTGCCTTTATCTGCTCGGCGTATTCATTAAGACGTTTCACGTCTATGCCGTATCCTTGTTCGCCCATAAGGCTCTCTCCGCTCAATTTGAGGAGTATTCTTTTAAACTTTGCCATGTATATAAGTATTTAATTACGTTGCTAAATTATCAAAATAAACCGTTAATTGCCACTTTTTTGAGGCAAAACGAACGTATGCCGCACCAACCGCCCGTAAAAAGCAGCATTGACAAGCGTGCGCACGGCCAGGTAGGCCAGGAATGCAGCCCAAAGTGCGTTGTTTCCGGCCATGCCGCGCAGCAGGATGAACATATTGAAGAAAACCACCGCCGCCAGGAACGACGACAGGAGCATTACCCTCGAAGCCGTGGCGCCTATGCACACTCCGTCGAGCACGAACGCCCCGAACGACACCACCGGCACGCATGCGGCCCAGGGAAGGTAGACCATTGCCGCCGACACGGTTGCATTGTCGTCGGTAAGCATTGACAGGAATCCCCTGCCCCCGGCAAAATAGAACAATGTAAAGACAACCGCCAGCGCAGCACCAACATACAGCAGCTGCCTTACCACCATAGAAAACGCAGGCCTGTTGCGTTCACCCACATAGCGCCCCACGAGCGCCTCACCTGCGTAGGCAAAGCCGTCCATGAAGTACGAAAAAATGATGAACAGCTGCATGAGCAGCGCGTTGACGGCCAAAACGGTGTCGTTCATGGCCGCGCCGGCCGACGTAAAGTACGACATTACAAAAACTATGCACACCGTGCGCAGGAAGATGTCCTTGTTTACCGAAAAGAAGCGCGACATGCCGCGCGCGTCGAACACTTCGGCCCACTCGGGACGCGGCAGGCCGCTGGCATACTTAATGCGCCACAATGCCACGCACATGGCAAGGCCTGTGTACTGTGCCGTTACCATTCCGAGCGCAACACCCTTAATGCCGAACCCCAGGACATACACAAAGAACAGGCTGGCGGCTATGTTTACAAGGTTCTGCGTTATTGCCACCACCATGGGATAGCGCGAGTTCTGCATTCCGAGGAACCATCCCGAAAAGGCATACCACCCCAGCACTGCGGGCGCTCCGAAAATGCCCGTGCGGAAATACTCGCGCGCCAGTGGCTCCACGTCGTCAGAAGCGGAGATAAACGCGAACGCCACATCGGCCGCCACACCGCCGAGCGCCACGAGCAACAGACCGAAAACGGCGGCCAACGCCAACGGGCGGGACAGCTGCAAGGCTATGTCGCGCCTGTCGCCGCGGCCGAACGCCTGCGATGTCAGTCCGCTCGTGCCCATACGCAGAAAGGCGAACACCCAGTAAAGGACATTGAATATAACCCCTCCCACGGCCACGGCACCAATATACTTCTGCGCGCCCATGTGGCCCACTATGGCGGTGTCTACTATCGATAGCAACGGCACCGATATGTTTGTCACGACGGCAGGCAGGGAAATGCGGGCTATCTGCTCCGCAATCTTCCGGCGGGAAGGCTTTAAGGAATTGCTGCAACTGGTATCCATAGTCTGCTCTCCGAACAATGGTAGTCAGTCCGGAGAGTGCAAAATTACTAAATATACACGGCACTGCATTGGGCGGACGTGTTAATCGTCAGCGCGCAAACAACAACCGCCGCAAATCAAAAGCCGCAAGGCCGCTGCATTTTCAAACGTCAGCCACGCCATGCCGCTCAAGCGGGAATAGGTTTTTACCCGCCTGTTATCCGATGTTAATGTTGGAGGCGCGATAAATCACGCCTCTACAACGTTGCCTTATGTTGCAGGTGCTGTATTTGTCTGCGTTTTTCGGGCATGTTTCAATGTAGTTTTCAAGGGCGCGAAAATATGTCTGAGATATTTTGAAATATGTCAGACATATTTTGAATTATGTCGGACATATTTTTTCTTTGCTCCCATGTAGGGTTTAAACACTGAAAATCAGTTTTCAATTTTTTTCATCCGGAAACAGACATTTTCCACCTCGGTTTCCATTCATTCAAAGTCGTCATTCCCGTGTCGCGCACCGGTTGCGGTTGTAAAAATGTATTTTTAAACACATCTCACGCAATCATAACCTTATAAGTTATAACTTTGCGGCATGGAAACAAACGACGACGAAAGATTCATGCGCGCCGCGATTGCCGAAGCGCAAGCCGCCGAGGCACGCGAGGAAGTGCCTGTGGGAGCGGTTGTTGTATGCCGCAACCGCATTATAGCACGCGCGCACAACCTTACCGAAACGCTACGCGACGTAACGGCCCACGCCGAAATGCAGGCCATCACGGCGGCAGCAGACTATCTGGGCGGGAAATACCTCAACGAGTGCACAATCTATGTAACCGTTGAGCCTTGCACCATGTGTGCCGGTGCAATAGGCTGGGCACAGGTGGGAAAGCTCGTCTACGGCGCGGGCGACCCGAAACGCGGATACACCGTCTACGCCCCCGATGCCCTGCACCCTAAGACGCAAGTGGTGAAAGGCATACTTGCCGAAGAATGTTCTGAACTCATGCGAAACTTCTTCCTCTCGCGGCGGCAAATACGGTAAAAGTTCGACACACTCTACCCTCACCGCATGGAAGACCATGTGCTTATGTACCTGGACGAGGGTATGGTGGAACTCACCGAAAACAACCATACAACAAGGCTGACAAGCGGGGATTGCGCATTCATACGCAAAGACTGCAACGTGATGATGAACAAAAAGTGCATAGACGGGAAACCCTTCATGGCCACGTTCCTTACGTTCAAACGCAGCTTCCTGCAAGAGACGTTCCGCAGCTTCGACAAGGCCACACTGCCCTCGAACGCGCGACGCAGCAATAACAGCGTGATTTACGTCCGACAACCTGATAAAAGCGTACAAGGCCCTCGGCCGAGAAGCTAAAGGAAAAGTGGCCATAAAGCTGTCCACCGGCGAAGTGGGCAACAAATATTTTCTCGACCCGCAACTCATAGCCCCGCTCGTGAAGATGGTAGACGGCACAATCGTTGAATGCAACACTGCATACGGCGGCGCACGTGCAACAACCGACAGCCACAGGAAAGTAGCGGCCGACCACGGATTCTCGGCCATTGCCGACGTTGACATAATGGACGCCGAAGGCGAAATAGCACTGCCCGTTAAAGGCGGGAAACGACTGAAGGAAAATTACGTCGGGAAAAACCTCGAGAACTACGACTTCGTAGTTGTCCTCACCCACTTCAAGGGACACCCAATGGCCGGCTTCGGCGGCGCACTCAAGAACATATCGATAGGCATAGCCTCGTCGGCCGGGAAATCATGGATTCATTCGGCAGGAAAGACCAGGAAAGCCCCCTGGGGCAACACCTCGCAGGAAGCATTCACCGAAAGCATGGCCGAAGCGGCCAAATCGGTAATAGATTATGAGGGAGAAAAAATATTATATATAAGCGTAATGAACAACCTCTCTGTCGACTGCGACTGCGTAAGCACTCCGGCCGCGCCTAAAATGAAGAACGTGGGAATACTTGCCTCGCTCGACCCCGTAGCACTCGACCAGGCATGCGTAGACCTCGTACTCAACAGCCCGGACGACGGAAACAAAGACCTCGTGGAGCGAATCACTTCGCGCAGAGGCACACATATATTATATCATGCCGCACTTTTGGGCGCAGGTTCGCGTAACTACCAGCTAATAGACCTCGACCACGAATAAAACGATACGCAAAATAAAACACCAGCAATAAATGAACGCAAAAATACCAATAACATTGGTGTTGATTCTTTTTGTGCCTTTTATTTCGTTTGCACAAAACAACGACAGCACTTCTATACACCTTAACGAAGCTACCGTAACAGGAACAAGGAACATCGCAAAGATAGACGCACGGTTCCTGACCTACACATTAACCGAAATAAATCGCACCGAAATAGAAAACCGCTATGAACAATCACTCCTTCCGCTGCTTTCGGAGCAAGTGCCGGGACTTTTCATAACTGAACGAGGCATTATGGGCTACGGTATATCCACCAACTCGGCCGGAGGCATGAAAATACGCGGGATAGGCGGTTCTCCCACCACGCAAATGATGGTTCTGATTGACGGACATCCGCAATTTGCCGGATTGATGGGCCACACTTTGGCCGACACGTACCAGTCTTTACTTGCGCAAAAGGTAGGAGTTGTGCGCGGCCCGGCCTCAATGCTTTACGGCTCAAACGCAATGGGAGGAGTCATCA
>URSZ01000115.1 GCA_900550635.1 uncultured Prevotella sp.
TGTCGATTTGCCCAATCTCCCAGAGCGGAATATTGACGAGCGTGCCTTCGTCTCTATATGCCGCTAACGATGTTCTCACGCAGCGCTCGAGCTTGAACTTCTCGCAGGCAATCCTCAGGCTCTTTGCTTTGAGATTCTCTGCCGCCTTGACCTCGAGCGGAAGCACGGTCCCCGCATGGTCGACGGCAAAGTCAGTCTCTGCATTGCCGGAGGAGGATGACCAATACGCGGGAGTATTGCCTTGGAGCAAAAGCTCCTGTGCGACGTATTGCTCGGTCAGCGAGCCTTTGAACTCCGTAAAAACAGCGGGCCCGTTCAGAACAATGGCTGGCGTGAGGCCGGAGAGTGCTCCGAGGATGCCGGTGTCGATGCAGAACAGCTTGAAGCCTGAGAGATCCTCGTAGCTTGTGAGCGGTGCTCTTAGGGCGGAAACACGTGGTACCTTATGAACGATTCCATAGTCCATGAGCCACTGGAGGCTTTCCTCAAAATCGCGTGCGCGCGCCCCGGGACGAAGCGCGCCGTAGACGAACTTCTTGTTTTCCTTTGCGAGCTGGCCGGGAAGGGATTTCCAAACCAGCCTCATGCGCTCGACGATGCGGGCTGGCGCATGCTTGCCAAAATCGGATTCATAAGCTTCGATGATTTGCTGCTGAAGCCTGCGGGCCTCGATGAAATCGTGGGAGGCGGCGAAAGCGGAGACAACTTCTGGCATGCCACCGACAACGAGGTATTCCTTGAGCAGGCGCTCGAGCTTTTCGGAAACGTTTGTCAGCAGGTCCATGTCTGCGGCAAGGATGGCATCTGCGAGCGGATCGCCATCGACGGCACGAACGAACTCGACAAACCCCATGGGGCGCATGGTAAGCTGGTCGATCTTGCCGACGGGGAACGACTCGTTTTCGCGTCGGAGCGCGAGCCCCATATAGGAGCCGGCTGCCATGATATGGTATTCCGGCGCCAGCTCGTTGAAGTATTTGAGCGAGGTGATGCCACGCGGTGCCTCTTGGATTTCGTCGAAGATGATGAGCGTGTCTGTCGGCGTTATGGTCTGGCCGTGCAGGAGCTCTATCTGGGAGATGATGCGTTTGGGGTCAAGGCTTCCGTCGAACAGCGAACGTGCGCCCGGTTCGAGCATAAAGTCAAAACGGATGACGTTTTGATACTGCTGGCCTGCGAATTCGTTGAGAAGCCAGGTTTTTCCCGTCTGGCGGGCCCCCTTAAGCAGGAGGGGCTTGCGGTTTGCCCTAGATTTCCAAGCGATGAGTTCGTCCATTAGCTGTCGCTGCATACTGCCCCCTAACGATCATGGTTAGTATAAGACCGTCTTGGTCTTTCCATCGAAAAATGTGGGAGTAAACCACGTTTTTCCATCGAATAATGTGGGAGGTAACCACGTTTTTCCATCGAATAATGTGGTGGTTTAGGTCGGCACCTGGGGACGTTCCTTCTCTGCCGGCAGTTTGGAACACTCCTTGTTTTGGTGCAAATTAGCTACCCTTGCATCAGAAAACGGCGCCCGTCGGCGATATTTCCGGCGGGCGCCGTTGTCGTGTGGGCGGTTATGTCGTGCGGGCTGCGGTTGAACGCCCGGTCCTGCGCTCTATAGCGAGTCGATAAAGCGCTGTTGGGCGGCGCGGCCGGCTTCGTCCCACTTAAAGACGCCGGCGTTGTCGAGCACGTGGCCAAACACCACGCCGACCTCCTCGTGCAGGATATCGATGGCGTTGTCGGCCGTAAGCTCGTCGGCGCATGCGGTAAGCGTTGCGCCCGTCGTCACAACGTCGTCCACAAGCAGTATGTGCCTGCCGCGAATGCGTTCAACGGCAGCGGCGCGGAAAATGCCGGTTACGTTGTCAATGCGCTCCGTGCGAGTGCGGTGGGTTTGCGAAGGGTTGTCCACCGTGCGGCGCAGCAGTCTCGTGTTGACGGGAATGCCCGTCACGGCACTTATTCCCCGCGCCAGCATGAGGCTTTGGTTGTAGCCGCGGCGGCGTATCCTGCGCCGCGAGAGCGGTACGGGCACTATCACGTCCATGCCGCCGAAGAAATCCGTGCCGGCCAGCTCGGCAGCCATGCGGCGGCCCATCTCGATTCCTATCTCGCTGTGCCCATAATACTTGAGCCAGAACACCACGTTGCGCGAGTCGGTGTCGCGGCGGTAAAACATATAGGCCGACGCCCTGCCCAAGGGGAATTTTCCCCAGAACATGCGTTCCACGGGGTTCGACAGCGCTCCGCGGAAGCCGGTGTAGGGCAAACCGAAGGTGCATGCGGCGCATACGGCCTTTTCCTCGGTGAGCAAACGGCTTCCGCACACGGCGCAGCGGCGCGGAAACAGCAAATCCAGCAGTTCGGAAACGATTTTCAAAGCCCGGCGTTCTCGTTTAGGCAGTCCTTTATCACGTCAATCTCGAAGCCGCGCCCCAGGGCAAAGCGTATGAGTTTCTGGTAACGCTCGTAGTCGCTTGCCGCGCTGACGGTGCGGCTTTTCTCGCGCAGCATGGCGGCGAGCACTTCGCGGTATTCGTTGTCATCCACGGCGGCGAGGGCCTCGTCGGCCGGTGCGCCGTCTATTCCTTTCATTCGCAGGGCCATGCGTATCTTTGTCCGGCCCCAGCGGTTGAAACGCCATTTGTCCTCAACGAAAGCGCGGCAAAAACGTTCGTCGTCCACGAAACCCTCTGCCCGCAGGCGTTCCACAATCCTTTCGGCGGCAGCGTCGTCCTGCTCCCATTCGGCAAGTTTGCGCCTTACGTCGGCCTCGCACTGCTCGCTCTTGGCGCAGCGCGAGGATATGCGTTCGAGCGCCTGCCTTTCGTTCATTTTTACAAGCGGTTTTCTCATCATCACGTCATTTTGCCTTTATCATGCGCGGGTTGCCCGCTGAATCCTTCCGCAGTTCCACCGACGCAAAGCCCGCGGCGGAGAACACATCCGCCGTCTCGCGGCCGAAACGCCTGTTTATCTCCACATATACTGCCCCGCCGGGCGCAAGGTGTGCGGCGGCAAAGCGCGCTATCGCCCGGTAGAACACCAGCGGGTCGGTATCGTCCACGAAGAGTGCTTCGTGCGGCTCGTAGTCGAGCACATTGCGGTGCATTCCTGCGCGTTCAGAGCGGCACACGTATGGGGGATTGCTCATTATAACGTCGAAATTTCCGGCTATGTCTGCTCCGGGCGACAGTATGTCGCACACGGCAAACTCCACCTGCACGCCGTTGCGGGCGGCATTGCGCCGCGCCACGCCGAGGGCCTTTTCGCTTATGTCTACGGCCGTTACCTGTGCCCCGGCAAGGCGGACGGCCATGGTTACGGCAATGCAGCCGCTGCCCGTGCCTATGTCGAGCACGCGCATGTGCCTGTTTCCCTTTCCCGTGCGGGTAGAAAAGTCGCCCGCCGCCCATTCCACGAGTTCCAGCGTCTCGGGGCGGGGGATGAGTACGCCGGGCGACACTTCGAACGTCAGGCCGCCGAACTGGGCCGTGCCTGCAACATACTGCACCGGCTCGCCTTTTTCAAGCCTGTCGGCCATACTGTGCAGGCGTTCAAGCTCGTGTGGCGAAAATTCCCTAACTTTGCCTGCGTAGACATCGGCAAGCGTAATGCCGAATGCGTCTTCGAGTAACACACGCGCCACGGCGCGCGCCTCGCCCGGAGGATACACACCCGCAAGGCGGGAAACAAGCTGCGTATAAGGGTTCAGCATATCCGTATGTAGCATATTAAACTAAACATCAGAACAAAAATACATTTTTAACGCCACACGATGAACAGCAATACAGATGAAAAATACATGCGCCGCTGCCTGCAGCTGGCTGCCAACGGCCGGTTCGGGGCGCCGCCCAATCCTATGGTGGGCGCGGTAGTTGTGTGCGACGGCCGTATAATAGGCGAGGGCTACCACATGCACTGCGGCGGGCCCCATGCCGAAGTGAACGCCATTGCTTCGGTAAAGGACCAGAGCCTGCTGCCGCGCTCCACGGTTTACGTGAGTCTTGAGCCATGCGCCCACTACGGCAAGACGCCGCCTTGTGCCGACATGCTCGTGAGCAAGCACGTAAAGCGCGTGGTGGTGGGATGTGCCGACCCCTTTGCCGCAGTAAGCGGGCGGGGCATAGCGCGGCTGCGCGACGCCGGCATAGAAGTGACCGTTGGCGTGCTCGAACAGGAATGCCGCATGCTCAACTGCCGCTTCATCACCTATCATTCCAGGAAGCGTCCCTACGTAATATTGAAATGGGCGCAGAGTGCCGACGGGTACATTGCACCGGGCGGCGAAGCCAGGCGCGCATTCATATCCACGCCTCTGACACAGATGTGCTCGCACCGCCTGCGCACGGAAAACGACGCGATACTCGTGGGCTGGCACACCGCCGAATGCGACAACCCGAGCCTTACGGCGAGGGCGTGGCACGGAAAGAACCCGCTGCGCATAGTGCTCGACAGGAACGCCACGCTGCCAGCAACGCTCAACCTGTTCGACGGCAATGCCGCAACGCTCGCCGTAACCGCACATCCCTATCCCGACGGCCGCCCAGCCACGGAATACCTTCACCCCGACTACGGGCGCGACATAATACCGCAGCTCATGGACGCGCTCTATGCGCGCGGCATACAGTCGCTCGTCGTTGAAGGCGGACGCATGGTGCTCCAGAGCTTCATGGACCGTGATGTGTGGGACGAGATAGTAATAGAACAGGGCAGTTGCCTTTTCGGCGGCGGCACGGAAGCGCCGCACGCACCGCAGCACGCCTGCTGGCAGGACGTGACGCGGTGGGGAGTGCCTTTCCGCATTGCGCGCAAGCAGGTGTGAAGCACGCCGCACATACCGTCGCATGCCGCGCCGCGCAAGCCTTGCAGGCGCACCCGCGAGTGCGGCTCGTGCAACCGCATATACGCGGCGCAGGTGGTGCAACGCCCTGTGCCGCGAACGGTGTCTGCGTTTTGTCCGCATTTTCGGGGCATGTTTCAATGTAGTTTTCAGGGGGCAAAAAATATGTCTGAGATATTTTAAAATAGGTCAGACATATTTTGAAATATGTGCCTTGTATTTTTTCTTTGCTCCCATGTGGGGTAAACGCACTGAAAACCAGTTTTCAATTTTCCGCACCCAGGAACGCCCTTTTTCTGCCCCGGTTTTCCGTCGCGCGATGTCCGTTTACGCACACGCGCTGTGTTTTCCCCTGTCCTTATAAGGGGCTATGCGGCGACTTGTCCCGGTTACGTTAAAACATACACCGGGGCACATAAAAAACAAGCCGGCATATTTTGTACTGCGCACGTGTTTTGTTATCTTTGCCCGCGTTTGAAAACATTATACATAATGCAGAATCACATACTTTCCATCACCGGCCGGCCGGGACTTTACAAGCTCCTGAAACAGGGACGCGGAATGCTTATAGTAGAATCGGTAGACAACGAGCACCGCCGCATGCCGGTGGGCGAACGCGACAAGGTTGTATCGCTCAACGACATTTCTATCTATACCGACGAAGACGACAAACCATTAATGGAGGTTTTCGAGGCCATAAAGGCCAAGGAAAACGGAGAACCCGTAAAGTTCAACCCCAAGAAAGCCCCGGCAAACGAGCTGCACGAATACTTTGCTTCGGTATTGCCGAGCTACGACCGCGACCGTGTGTTCGACAACGACTTGCGCAAGCTCTTTACATGGTACAACATTCTCGTTGGAAACGGTATCACCGATTTCGTGGACGAAGAAGAGAAGCCGGCAGAACCCGCTGACGCGGAAAACGGCGAACAGAAATAATCCGGCTGCCTTATAGAAAACAAAAAATAGAGTACCCCGCCAACAAAAGTTGGCGGGGTACTCTATTTTAAAGCCGTGCAAGCCTGCAATGCCTTGCCTGCAGCGCAGCCGTTCACTGCAAATGCTTGCGTATCTTGGCCAGGTAATCCGAAAAAGCCTGTTCGTCCTTACGGTCGATTATGCCTATCAGTTCTTTCAGTTCGGTCCGTATCTTCGACACTTGTCCCGAAGTGCGCGGATTGAAAAGCACCTCGCGCAGCAGCGTCTCATCCTCGCCCAGCACGCCTTTGGCTATCGACATGTGGCGTTTGAAAGTCGTTCCGGGCGCGTCCTGGTGTTTCATTACGGCGGCGAAAACGAACGTCGATACAAAGGGTATGCTCAGCGAGTAAGCCACCGTCTCGTCGTGCTCGTCGAACGTGTACTCGTGCACATGCAGCCCCAGGCGCGAGTAGAGGTCCTTGAAGAAAATGCGCCCCATGTAATCTCCCTCGCTTATTATCACTGCATTCTCGGAACTCAGCGACCCGAGGTTGGCAAACGTGGGCCCGAACATCGGGTGGGTAGATACGTAACGGAAGCCGCAGCCGTCGTAAAACTCCTTCATCCCCGTCTTTACCGACGCTATGTCGCTAAGAATGCACCCGGCGGGCAAATGCGGGATAACTTTTCCGAAAGCGTCGAGCGTGTATTTCAGCGTCACGGCGTTTATTACAAGTTCGGGGCCGAAGCCGTCCACCTCGTCAAGCGATGTGAAGCGTTGCGTATTGTACATAAAGCGCAACCGCTTGGGGTCGGTGTCGTACACGGCCGTCTCGTGCTCGAAGCTGAGCAGGTCGACGAAAAACGCGCCCATCTTGCCTGCGCCTAAAATAAGTATTTTCATTTTCCTATCCGTTCTGCCGGAACGTCCCAGTATACGTCCCGTTATTTGTTTATCACTTCAAGCTGCTGGCGGACGCTTTCTTCGTGGATACGTTCAAAAATCGTCCTTACGAACTCGTCGCTCATGCCGCAAAGCACACCTTGCGCACCGCGCTTGTCGAGTATTTCATTATAGCGCGTGGCCTGCACGACAGTCATGTTGTGCTCACGCTTGTAAGTTGCTATCTCGCGACTTATGCGCATTCTTTTTGCCAGTATGTCGAGAAGCGAGTTGTCGCACTCGTCAATCTGCGAGCGCAATGCCTCGATGCTCTCGGTCGAAGATATAATGTTGCGTATAACCAGGCGGTCGATGATGAAATCGAGCACATCGGGCGTAACCTGTTGCTTTGCGTCGCTCCATGCGTTGTCGGGTGAGCAATGGCTTTCGATGATGAGCCCGTCAAAGCCGAGGTCCATGGCCTGCTGGCACAGCGGCGCGATAAGTTCGCGGCGTCCGCCTATGTGGCTCGGGTCGCAGATTACGGGAAGATTGGGAATGCGGCGGTGAAGCTCGATAGGAATATGCCACATAGGCAGGTTGCGGTAAAGTTTCTTGTCATAAGTGGAGAAACCGCGGTGAATGGCAGCTATGCGCTTTATTCCCGCTCCGTTTATGCGCTCAATGGCGCCAATCCAAAGTTCAAGGTCGGGATTTACCGGGTTTTTGATTAGCACAGGAACGTCAGCGCCTTTGAGAGCGTCGGCTATTTCCTGCATTGCAAAGGGATTGGCCGAAGTGCGTGCGCCTATCCACAAAATATCTATGCCCGCATTGAGCGCAGCTTCCACGTGCTTGGTGTTTGCAACCTCAGTGGCCACAAGCATGCCCAGTTCTTTTTTCACACGCTGCATCCACGGCAGCCCCTGCTCGCCTATTCCTTCGAAGCCTCCCGGTTTGGTGCGTGGCTTCCATATTCCGGCGCGGAATATCTTTATTCCTTTTTCGCTAAGCTGCTTTGCAGTATTGAACACTTGCTCTTCTGTCTCTGCGCTGCAGGGACCGGCAATTATCAACGGGCGTTTTTCTTCAACACCCGGCAGGTTCAGTTTCTGTAATTCCAGTTCCATTTTGTTTCTTATTTATAGTTTTATTTCCTTTATCCGTTTTAATGCTTCGGCCATCTTTTCTTCTTTGGCGCAAAGCGATATTCTGACGTATCTTTCGCCGTTCGACCCGAAAATGAACCCGGGTGTTATAAATACACGTGCTTCGTGCAGCACTCGTTCGGTAAGTTCCTCGGCATTGCCATACTT
>URSZ01000116.1 GCA_900550635.1 uncultured Prevotella sp.
GGCGGGAGAGCCTGCCTACGGAGAGAGTTATCTCGTTGCCGATGAACATGGCGGGGTAGCCTTTGTGTTCTACCAGAAAATGAGTGAACTGTTGGCGCACCCACTCCTCGGGAGTGAGCGCTACGAAACGCTTGCGCAGGAAGTCGAAAACCATTTGTTTTTCGTTGCGCACGACGATTTTTGTATTTGCGTAGGGCAGGTTTAATGCAAACATTTATTACTTTTGCAAATAATGTACGGCTTTATAGCCGGTAAGCAAAAATACGTAAAAAATGAAGACGAGGCAAGACATCGTGGGAAATTGGCTGGTGCGGTACACGCACCGTTCTTTGGATAGCTTTACTCCCTACGTCCTGCTTACGAATTTCAATAATTACGTAGACCTCTTTTGCGAGCAATGCGGCGTAGAACAGGTGGATTATGGCGCGAATATGCGCATGGCTGTTGCCGACGACATAACGATGATTAATTTCGGGATAGGCAGCCCCAACGCAGCATTGATAATGGATCTGCTTAGCGCTGTACAGCCCTCGGCCTGCCTGTTCTTGGGCAAATGCGGCGGAATATCCGACAAGACGCACGTGGGCGATTACATCCTTCCACTTGCAGGAATACGGGGCGAAGGAACGAGCAACGACTATTTCCCGCCCGAAATTCCGGCACTGCCGGCATTCATGCTGCAAAGAGCTGTTTCAACCTCCTTGCGCGACGCACGCAACGACTATTGGACAGGTACGGTTTATACAACCAACCGCCGCGTGTGGGAACACGACGAAAAATTCAAGGATTACCTGCGCACAACCCGGGCTATGGCTGTGGACATGGAAACGGCCACGCTGTTTTCGTGCGGCTTTTATAATCATATACCCACTGGCGCATTGCTGCTTGTGTCGGACAATCCTATGATACCCGAAGGAGTGAAGACAATGGAGAGCGACGAAAAAGTGACGTTCAATTATGCGGCGCAGCATGTGGCTCTCGGCATTGCCTCGTTGAAACTTATAATCCATGACGGAAGGACGGTAAAACATCTAAAGTTCGACTGGTAATAATTAAAGAATAAGTGGCAGCACCAAAATCTTCAGGCCCTACATACGAGAGTATCATGCGCGATATTGCGGCGCATAAACTCGAGAAAGTGTATTTTCTCGAGGGAACGGAAGGATACTTTATCGACAAGATAGCAGAAGCCGTTACGTCGGCTGCTCTGACTAACGACCAAAAGGATTTCAACCAGATAGTTTATTATGGTGCTGATGTGTCCGTCGGACAAATAATAAATACGGCAAAGAGCTACCCTTTGGGCGCCGACCGTCTTGTAGTAGAGGTGCGCGAAGCACAGTTGGTCGACCGTCTGGACGACCTTATGTATTATCTGCAATATCCCCTCGACAGTACCATACTGATAATTTGTTATAAGAACGGCACGATAGACAGGCGGAAGCGCCTGGCCATGCTTGTTGAAAAGCAAGGCGTGCTGTTCGAGGCAAAGAAAATGAGGGATTCCCAGCTTACGGGCTTCATAAGCGTTTATTTAAAGCAGAAAAACGTTGTCATCGACAATAAGGCTGCGGTAATGCTGGCCGACTATGTGGGAGCTGATTTGTCGCGCCTTTCGGGAGAACTCGACAAGCTGGTAATATCTTTGCCGCAAGGGCAGAAATCCATTACTCCCGCCATGATAGAGCAGAATATAGGCGTAAGCAAGGATTTCAATTATTTTGAGCTGCAGAACGCGCTTGTCGAGAAAAATGTGTATAAAGCCAATCAGATTGCCCAGTACTTTGCCGACAATCCCAAGGCAAATCCCTTGCAGGTTACTCTGATTATGCTGTTCCGCTTCTTTTCCAAACTTATGTTGTCGTATTATGCGCCCGACAAGAGCCTGCACGGGTTGGCCACGTGGCTCGGTATGTCGGAATGGCAGGCACGTGATAATATCCTGCCGGCAATGCGGCATTATTCCGGGCGGAAGGTGATGGAAATAATCGAAAAGATTCGCGAAACCGACGCACGCTCAAAGGGCATAGACAACGTATCGGTTGACGAGAGAGGACTTCTTACCGAACTGGTGTTTTTTATTCTCCATTAACAAGCGAAATAATTTTTTCCGGAAACTCTTGTGATTGTTTTTCGGGCACAGTGTGCTCCGCTCCTGCGGCATGACAAAATGTCAGTAGGAGTAATTGCGGCAAGTGTGTTCGGTAGACCGGTGCGTTTTTCAGTGTAGATAACTTTACGGGCTGCTGTTTCTTGTTGCATGCGCCTGCCCGACGACGCAATTCTTGTCTTGGTTTCCGACTTGCCGGCTGCCATGATTTATGTACGCGTTTTTGGAGAAAGGGTAGGTTGTGAAAAGAAATGTTCACGGATTTCGGGGCGGGAAAAACGGTAAATAAGGCAAGTTGTTTTTTGTGTCCGTACTTTTGTTTGAAGTAGGATAATTTAATGGTAAATCTCCGCCAAAACGTTCCTCCTACAGCATGGCTATATGGGAACATTGTCCCGTAGTTTTAAGAAAAAACGGTTGCTTGTGCAGCAAAATTTCTAAATGGGGAAGAAAACCTGACACGAAATTTTACGTATTTCCCCATTGTTTATAGGACTTTACGACTGTTTTCAGGCTCTGAGATTTTATCGTATTTCTGTTTCCTGGCAGTTGCTCGCAAATAATGGGGAAATTTGGAAAAACGACTCACTTGCCACCCATGAATTTACAATTAACCAATTTTAAGGAAGCTACAACGGATTTACAAAAGTAAAAATCAAAATTCCGCAGACAGAAGTATGCATGGATAAAACGAAACAAAAGAAAATTTAGTGTTGTGAATTTACGTATAAGAATCATTTTGGTTTGTACTTTGTAAAGTATTTATTCGTAAACAAATTAATATTCAAAACCCGCTTATTAAAATAAAATACAAGAAAACCAGCGGGTTATTTTAAATAGTTGTATTCTTTAAACACTTGCCCATGTCTATAATCCTCTAATTTGCTCAAAACCTCCGAAAAACCGTTTCTGTTTTTATCGTATACACGTAATAGCCAGCAAATAATTCATTTTTGTAAAACTAAAAATACAAGTGCTAAAATTATGAGAGTTGCTGTGGTTTCGTTATGTAAATCAAAAATCGTAGTATGTAATCGTTTGCGTTTTTAAAACGGAAATTAAAATTTAAATTCGCATAGACTAAACGAAAAATTTACATTGCTTATTTGTAAATTTGTCTTTCTGTTTTGTAAATATTGCAGGAAAAAGGATTATCTTTGTCTTGAACATCCAAACACGTTGTGAAATGATGAAAGACCGCATTAAAATGATCATGGAATCGCAGCAAATGTCGCAGCAAGATTTCGCCAAAAAACTCGGAATATCTCCTGCGTCATTGTCGAGCATATTTACAGGACGCACAAACCCTACGAACAATCACGTTCGAGCTATACACAATGCGTTTCCGGCTATAAACATTGAATGGTTAATGTTCGGCGACGGCAGTATGCTCTCCCCCTCCGGAAGCAGTGTCCAAAACGAGGCGGAAAGTGAAGCAGATTTGCCCGCGGAGATAAAGGAAGCCGCAGGTAGCGGTCCGGAAGAAAAGCATGGCGGAGGTGCGGATTTCATAGACGGCGACCTGTTCTCACAAGTGACATCGAATACGCCGAAAAAGCCCGCGCCCGAGGTTATAAAAGAAACCAAAATAATACGTCGTGCGGTTAAGGAGATACGCATTTTTTATGACGACGGCACATACGAATCTTTCGTTCCGTCTAAGTAAAACGGCATTAAAATGAGTATCGGGCATGACAATTTTGTCATGCCCGATACTTTTAAATAATACGGCGGTTTGTTATGCCTGTGCCCGTGAGTGCGTCTGTGTTTTCTTCGTTTTGCAAAACGTTACACCTGCGTGCAAGGCACAATATGCGCCCTGTGGATGAGTGGCAGCCGCGAAATAGAACGTTCATGTGATGTACGCATTCCGTGGCGTTTTAAATGTTAAAAAGTGGAATGTGTTTTCTACCCCCTCTCTGAGCAAATAAAAAATAGGTCGGACATATTTTAAATTACAAGGCACATATTTTGAAATATGTGCCTTGTATTTTTGACCCCCTCCAAACCCGCATGAATACTAAGGTTTGCGCGATGTGTTAAATGCGGACAAAAACGGCAGGCCGCAGGGGAGGCTTTCCGGAATCGTTTCGGAAATGCGCAAAAAAAGCCGGAAGGCCTCGCGACCTCCCGACTGGGTAAAATTATGGATAAAGCAATGTCTTATTGTCGGAGTTGCCCGTCAGCTTATATCCGAACCCTGGTAGAATTTTATTATCTTCATTCGGAAGATGTACTCGTATTCGGCTTGCAGCCGGTTTATGGCGGCATTTGTGTGCTTGGTTTTGGCTTCGGCAAACTCGGTGGCGTTGGCTTTGGCGTTTTCGTATTTGCGCGTCACGAGCGTGAAGTTCTGTTCTGCCGTCTTTTCGGCCACGAGCGACGAGCGGTATTTTGCCTCGGCGTTTATGGCGTTGTAGTAAGCCTGCTGGATTTCCTTGTACAGGTTCTTTTTTGTCTCGTCGAGCACGAGGCTCTGTGCTTCGTGTTGCAGGCGTGCTTTCCTTACGGCGTTGCGCGTGGCCAGGCGGTTGAATATGGGTATGCTGAGCGAAAGACCTATGTATTTGTTGAAGTTGTCGCTCAGCTGGTCGCCGAAAGAGCGTGCCTTGAAGCCGGATGTCTTGTAATATCCTGTACCGAGGCCTGCGCTGAATGAGAGCGTGGGATAATAGTCGGCTTTGGCTATGTTTATGTTCTTTTCGTATGCCTGCAGGCGCAGTTGCTCGGCCTTTATTTCGGGTTTCAGTCCCACGGCCTGCGCAAATATGGCGTCGGGTGCGGGAGGCAGTACCCCCGGCGTGCCGCCGTCGGGCGCTATTACTTCAAGCCCTTCGGGCGACGGCAGCTCGAGCAGTTGGCTAAGGTTGAGCAGAGCCAGACGGTAATCGGCCTGTGCCTGTGTTTGTGCCAGCTCGTCCTGCGCTACTTGCGAGCGGGCCTCGGCCACGTCGGTCTCCGAGGCTTTGCCTGCGAGCAGCATTTTCTCGAGTCGCTTTTCCTGTATTTTCGACAGTTCCACCTGGTTGGCATTTACGTTCATTACTTCGCGTGTGTAGACGGCTTGCAGGTAGGCCGACGTTACTTGCAGGCTTATGTTCTGGCGCGCGTGTTCGAGGTCGGCCATCGAGGCTTCGAGGTTGAGCTTGCCGGCGGCTATCTGGTTGGGAATGCGCATTCCCGTGAACAGTGGGACCGATGTGGCGAGGCTCAGGCTCGTGTTCTGCGTGTTGCGGTTCACGTAGGTGTTCTCCTCGTTTAGTCCGCGGCCGAAGTTGAACTGTTCCGACGCACCCGCGTTCAGGTCGGGCAGGCGGCTGTTGCGCGCCGTGGAGAGGTCCACGTCCTGCTGGCGTGCCGTGTTTTCGCTTCTCTTAATTGTGATGTTGTGGCTCAGTGCGTAGTCGATACATTGCTTTAGTGTCATCGGGCCTGATTGGGCGCAGGCCAATGACGAGCACACAAGGGCGGCGGTCAACATTGCGGTTCTCATGCTTGTGCCTCCTTGTCGTCGTCTTCGGTTATGGCGTTGCCGCGAATCTGCTCCTTGGCTTTCAGCCCGCCCTTTACTTCAATGTTTATTCCGTCGCTCAGCCCGGTTTTTATGTACCGCCGCGTGAAAGTCTGCGGTTCTTTTTGCGTGAGCACGTACACAAAAGCCGAGTCGCCCGAAAATTCCACGCACGATTCGGGCACTGCCAGCGCGTGTTTGGCTTCCTGCAGGGTTATCTCGGCGTTGGCGCTGTAGCCGGCGCGTATTTTTACGTTTTCGGGAACCTTTACGGCCGCCTTAATTTCGAACTGGTTGGCGTTCTGCCCGTCGGTTGATGTTACAACCTGCGGCGAGATGTATTCGAGCGAGGCCGTGAATTTGTTGTCCTGCAACGCGCCCACTGTTATTCCCATGGGCATGCCTTCGTGAATCAGTCCCACTTCCGTTTCGTCCACCGTGCCTTTGAAGATGAGGTCGTTCATGTCGGCAACGGTGGCAATCGTTGTACCGTCGTTCATGGTGTTGCTCATGATTACGGAGTTACCCACCTTGACCGGCACGTCGAGTATAAGGCCGTCGATGGTCGAGCGTATGAGCGTGGTGCTGTATGTTTTGTTTGACGACGACACTCCTTCGCGCACTATTTGCAACGCGTCGTTTGCCGTTTTCATCTCTTCCTGCGCCTTGTCCATGGCTAATTTCGCCTTTTCGTATTCTTCGGCGCTTACGAGCTTGTCGTCGTACAACTTTTTGGTGCGTTCGTAGTCGCGCACAGCCTGGTCGGCTTCGAATTTGGCGAGGCGCACGCGGTTCTCGGCCGCGTTGAGCTGTTCCATTTCGGGAATTACTTTAACTTTTGCGATTATGTCGCCGTTCTTCACCTCGTCGCCGGCTTCCTTGATTATTTCGGATATGATACCGTTTATCTGTGGCTTGATTTCCACCTTGTCGCGCGGTTCAATCGAGCCGGTGAGCACAGTTGTACGCTTTATGTCGGCATACTTTGGCGTTTCCACTTCGTACACGGTGGGTTTGGTCTGGGATTTTTGGTAGAGGTACACGAATGTCCCCACAAAGATTACGGCAACTATCACTATGGCCGCAATTTTCAGAAACTTTTTCATTGTTTTATGTGTGTTTTATTGTTATTGTCGTGTGTATGTCATTCTTCGCGCATGGCGTCTATGGGTTTTATGGCCAGGGCACGCATGGCCGGGGCTATGCCTGCCAGCAGGCCGAGCACGGTGAGCACCACGGCGGCCCCTACGGCTATGCCGAACGACACCTGGAAGGGCGTGTCGGACTGGGTGGCTTCCTGTATGCCCGGCTCAACGGCGGCGAGCAGGAGCACTGCCAGCACTATGCCCGACAGCCCGGCCAGGAACGTTATTATGAAACTCTCCGAGAGTATCTGCGAGAGTATGTCGCGCGGCTTTGCGCCTATTGCGCGGCGTATTCCTATCTCCGACGTGCGCTCGCGTATGGCCACGAGCATTATGTTGCTCACGCCTATCGCTCCGCTGAGCAGTGTGCCTACACCTATCATCCAAACGAGTATGTTTATGCCGCGAAAGAGGTTTTCGAACACGCGGAACAGTATCTCGAGGCTGAAGAATTCTACAGCCTCCTTGTCGTTGGGGTGTATGGAGTGGGCGCGCTTGACGATTGAGGTTATCTTTTTCTCTACCGATTCGACGGTAATGCCGTCTTTGGTGGTAAAGGTGATGGCGTCGGTCTTGTTTCCGAGGTTGTAGATTTCGCGCAGCAGTGAGTTGGGAATTTGCAGCGCGTAGGCCGGTGATACGCCCATGCCGTTGTCGTTTTTCCAGTTGTCAACGCCTACAATCTGGTAATACACGCCGTCGCAGAGTATGTATTTGCCGCACGGGTTGCCGCCGTCGGGAAACAGCTCGGAGTATATCCTGCGGCCGATGACGCATACCTTGCGGCGCAGGCGCACGTCGTCCTCGTTGATGTAGCGCCCGTATTTAAGTTTGGGCACCTCTATTTTTTCATATCCTGCCACGACACCTTTGAGTCCGCAGCCCGTGTATGTGTGTTTGCCGTAAGTGGCGTTTACGCCCCAGCGCGTATCCAACTGGCAGATGTCCTTTATGCCAGGCACGGCGTTGCGTATGCGTTCCACGTCCTCGACGTTGAGGCTCCAGCTGCGCCCGTCCTGGTAGCCCTTGTAGGGCAGGGTGGTGGCATTGGCCGCTATAATGCCGCAGCTTTTGGTGAAGTTGCCGAAGTTCGACATCATAAGCAGTTCCAGCCCTTTTCCGCTGCCCAAAAGGAGCACGAGCATGAATATT
>URSZ01000117.1 GCA_900550635.1 uncultured Prevotella sp.
ATATACAAAAAGCACCAGGCCGAAACTTTCGGCGTAATCGAGCATGCGCTGGTCGACGGAAAGACCCAGGTGTCCCGCAAGGATACCTGCAAAAAACACGAAAGCCACGCCGAAACCGATACCCCGCCATTTTACCTTGCTGAAAACGAGGCCCACAGCAGCTATGGCACTGATTACAACCACTGCCTGGAAAGCCGACTGCTCTTTAAAAAGGGAATCCAACCACTCCATAACCGTCCTGACTGAATTGAATATTATTTCACGGCGCGAAATTACTACAAGCAACCGAATAGCCAAAAGAAAAACCATTTTATTAGCCGCTGCACGCCTTACAGCCGGCTCGCAAACAAACAAACGGAATCTGTTTGGGGATGATATTTGCTTATCTCGCGGCAAATTCATACATTTGCAGGCGCAAATGCCACGCCCGCACAACATTCATTGCCGGAAGAACATCCCGGCCCGGCTTGTTAAGGCAACATACACAACGTTGCGGCACAATGAGGCCGCCATCTGCGAAGGGCGCGCGGCAAAGTGCACAAGGCTCTGTAGTTCAACGGATAGAATAGAAGTTTCCTAAACTTTAGATAGGGGTTCGATTCCCCTCGGAGCTACACAAAAGCCTTTCCTGTAAAGGGAAAGGCTTTTATTATACCACAATCCTGAATGCCGCCACACAACCGGGCCGCCGCAAACCGAGGTTGCAAAAATCCCTTAAAATAAAAGCATTCAGCGGATTTATAAGGCTTTTTATCGGCTTTTTAATATAAAACAACGGTTCAAATTTTCTGAAAACAAATAATATGGCTACTTTTGCCTGATTATTGTGCAGAGTATGTGACTTATATAAACCGCATATCAAACCCGCAGCCACGGGCATGCCCCGCCTGCAAGGCACTGAAGCGGGACGGCACGCCATAAACACACGACAATCCGAAACACGATGATAAAGAAATCATTCCTCACCCTGGCAACATTACTGCTTGTTACAATGTTTTCCGGCTGCTCGTCGGACAACGAAATCACATCAGGGCTTACACCCGACTGCGCCATAACGGCAGTAACGATGGGTACACTATATCGCAATTACCAAACCACACTTGACGACGGGCGCGACACTTCATACGTAATTACCGTGCCCGGCTCAGCCTTCCCAATGCAAATAGACCAGCTGAAAAACGAAGTGTACAACACCGACTCGCTGCCACAGGGAACAATGGTCGACAAAATCATATTCTCAACATTTACAACCGACGGCTCGGTGCTGTTGCGCAAGCTCGACGGCAACGATACGCTGTATTCAACCAAAGACACCCTTGATTTCACCACTCCGCGCAAATTCACAGTCTACGCGTCCGACGGCTCTGGCAGCCGCGAATACACGGTAAAGGTTAACGTGCACCAGGCCGACCCGGAAGCATACACATGGATTGCCGACGGCGGAACAAACGTCGACATTGCAGCCATGAGCGACATGAAAATGCTCGTAGACAACGATATGCTGTATCTATGGGGAAAGAAAGACGGAACCACAGTTCTCATGACACGGCAAGACGCGGAAAACACACAGTGGATGTACAGCGAAACGACGGGCGCTGAAAACATCGACCTCCAAAGCATAACCCGCTTCAACGGAACATTCTTCGCAACATGTACCGACGGACTTATGAAGTCAGCCGACGGAAAGACATGGGAAACGGTAACGGCAAACATCGTCCCGTTGAACCTTTTCGGCACAAGCGACACGGAAATATTCGCTTCCACGGCCGAAGGCATATACGGCTCGCACGACGGCAGCACATGGACGGCTTGCGAAACCGACGCGCCGGCTTCTCTACTGCCCCAGGCAAGCGTGGTTACAGCCCGCCAGCCGCTTATTACAAACAGCAAAATCGAAAACATCGTAGCCGTAGGATATATCGGCACTACTTCGGTAGTATGGAAAAAAGAGATAGACCTAACAGGCGTGGAGACCAACCCGTGGAGCTACTACCCATACACAGAAGAAAATACAAAGAATCTGCCCTACCTGCAGGGGTTGAGCATGATAAAGTACGAAAACAACCTTTATGCTGCCGGAATACGTGACGGCAAAGTGGAAATATACGAAAGTGTGGACGGCGCACGCACATGGGCCGTGCCCGACGGAAAGACTATACTGCCCGCCAACATCGGCCTGCCGACAGAGATAAAACTCGCCACCGGAAAAGAAAATACTATCTGGCTGGTATGTGCCGGCACGGGACAAATGTGGCGGGGATACCTGAACAGACTTAAAACTGACAACAACTAAAAACGCAAGCAAATGAAAATCCGCGCCGTGACGCTATGCCTCATGCTCTTCACCGCAACAGCGGCCTGGGCGCAGGACGACGTGGATTACAACTTCGAGATAGGCGTTACGGCAGGAACGAGTTTCTACAACGGCGACCTGAACCATAAATTCTTCGGGCAGCCGGGCTTTGCCGGAGGAATAACAGGGCGATGGCTGATAAACCCTTACATGGCCGTTAAAGGAACATTAGGCTACAACGGAATAAAAGGTTCTACCGATAACGTGAACGATTATTTTCCGCCTAACCCGGACTCACCGGCTACGTCGACCGAAAAACGCAAGTACGACCTGAACGACGGAATAATAGACCTGAGCGTTACCTATGAATACAACTTCTGGCCTTACGGCCTGCACCATGGCTACCAAGGCCGGCAACGCATAACGCCATACGCACAAATCGGCATAGGCGGGGCATACGGAAAGGCAGGGAAGGCATTCACGTTCCAGGTACCGGTGGGCGTGGGTGTGAAATACAAACTAAAGCCGCGTCTGAACATAGGCCTCGATTTCCTGTACCACTTTACACTGTCGGACGGGCTCGACGGATTCAAAAACCCGCACGCCATATCAAGCTCCGGATTCAAGAACAAAGACCATTACTGTACCACGCTGCTGTACATAACTTACGAGTTCTCTCCCAAATGCGTGGAATGCAACAAAGACTGATACCGCACCAAAGGCACAACATAAAATAATGAACGATACTGAACTGAACATGCAGAGGATTCCGCGCCACATCGCCATAATAATGGACGGCAACGGACGCTGGGCCACAAAACGCGGCCTGCCAAGAAGCGCAGGACATAAAGAAGGCGTGGAAACAGTTAAACGTATTACGGAAGAAGCCGTTCGCCTCGGTGTTGAATACTTGACGCTATACACTTTCTCTACTGAGAACTGGAATCGCCCGAGCGACGAAATAGCAGCACTCATGGCGCTTATTCTCGATTCGCTGGAAGAGGAAATATTCATGGCCAACAATGTGCGTTTTCGCGTTATCGGCGACAGGAGCAAACTCCCTTCGGTGGTAAACAACAAACTTGCCGAATGCGAACGCAACACGGCCGGCAACTCAAAAATGACAATGATTGTAGCTTTAAGTTATTCGGCCAGGTGGGAAATAACAGAAGCTGCAAAGCAGATAGCAAGCAAAGCCGTACAAGGCAAGCTCGACATATCCCAAATAAGCGAAGACACAGTGAGCGAATGCTTGACAACATCGTTCATGCCCGACCCGGAACTGCTTATCCGCACAGGTGGGGAGTTCCGGCTGAGCAATTACCTTTTATGGCAATGCGCTTACACGGAACTGTACTTCTGCGACACATACTGGCCCGACTTCAGCGAAAAGGACTTCCAACAGGCTATAATATCATACCAGTCAAGGCAACGCAGGTTCGGAAAAACAGAAGAACAGGCCGAAGCAGAAAACGCAAAGTAAAATCCTTGCGAGAACACACATTATAATATATAATGATAACGGCCAAAGATAAAATCGTTAAGCCGTATCGCCACGAAACATGATGAAAAGGAAAAACAAGATAGAATACCTCGTTCTTACCGCGCTAATGATTATCCTGGGAACCCAGAAAACACTTGCGCAAAGCGACAGCGTAATAGTAAAGCCCGACATCGTATATTCCACCGACAGGAAAACCTACTTGCTCGGCGGTTTCGTTGTCGACGGTATAAAAGGTTACGACGACGAAGTGCTTCGCAACATCTCCGGCCTCGAAGTAGGGCAGGCAATCACAGTGCCGGGCGACGACATCTCCCGCGTGTTGCACCGCTACTGGGACCAGAAAATCTTCAGCGACGTAACCATCGCGGCCGACAGCATTGTGGGGCACAAGATATACCTTCACATAACTCTTGCCGCGCGCCCCAAGATTTCAACAATCTCCTACCACGGAGTAAAGAAATCGGAACGCGAGGATATAGAGGAAAGGCTCGGCCTGAGAAGCGGAAGCCAGATTTCGCCCGACATCGTCGACCGTGCAAAAATCATAATAAAGCGTTACTTCGAAGAAAAGGGATATAAAAACGCAATTATCGAAATCGTTCAGAAAGACGACGTATCGGCAACGAACCAGGTTATCGTCGACGTGAACATCGACAAGAACGAAAAGATAAAAGTAAAACACATCTACTTCACCGGCGTAAAGAAAGAATACGTCAAGAAACTCAAACGCGCGATGAAGAAGACGCACGAGGTAAACAAGCTGTACAACCTTTTCAAAAGCAAAAAGTTCCTTCCCGAAGAGTATGAAAAGGACAAAGGCCTGATAATCGACAAATACAACGAATGGGGCTACCGCGACGCTATTATAAACACCGACAGCGTTGTGCCATACGACGAAAAGCACGTAGACATATACATCAACATCGACGAAGGCAACAAGTACTACCTCCGCAATGTAGAATGGGTGGGTAACTCCGTTTACAGTTCCGAATCGCTCGCGCAAGCACTGAAGATGAAACGTGGCGACGTATACAACCAGAAATTCCTGAACAAGCGCCTCGTAGAAGACGAAGACGCCATAGGCAACCAATACTACAACAATGGTTATGTGTTCTATAACCTCAACCCCGTTGAAGTAAACATCGACGGCGACTCCGTAGACCTCGAGATGAGAATCTACGAAGGGCAGCAGGCCACACTCAACAACATACGTATCAGCGGCAACACGCGCGTTTACGAAAACGTGATACGGCGCGAGCTGCGCACGAAGCCCGGCGACCTTTTCAAGAAGGACGCAATCATGCGTTCTATCCGCGAACTGGCCAACATGCAGTTCTTCGACCCGGAAAAAATAGAGCCCGACATCAAACCCGACCAGGAAAACGGAACCGTCGACATCAACTACAAACTCGAGCCTAAGGCAAGCGACCAGGTTCAGCTGTCATTCGGATGGGGACAGACCGGTATAGTGGGAACAGTGGGACTGAAATTCACGAACTTCTCAATGCAGAACCTGTTCAGCAGCAAGAACCGCCGCGCGCTGTTCCCGCAAGGCGACGGACAGCAACTCTCGCTCAACGCACAGACCAACGCCAAGTACTACCAAAGTTACTCGTTCAACTTCCTCGACCCGTGGTTCGGAGGCAAACGCCCCAACCAGCTGTCGTTCTCCATTTTCTACTCCAAGCAAACCGACGTAAACAGCGATTACTACAACAGTTCCTACTACAACAGCTACAACCAGTACCTTTACGGCTACGGAATGTCGGACTACTACAACGGTTACTACAACTACTACGACCCCGACACATACGTAAAGATATTCGGCGTTTCGCTGGGATGGGGAACGCGCCTGCGCTGGCCCGACGACTTCTTCTCGCTCATGCTCGAGGCCACATACATGCGCTACATGCTCAAGTCGTGGAACTATTTCATCATCAGCGACGGTAACTGCAACAACTTCAACATAGGCGTTACCATAAACCGCAGTTCTATAGACAACAACATCTTCCCGCGCAGCGGTTCGGAATTCACATTCTCCGTATCGGCCACGCCGCCCTACTCGCTTTGGGACGGCAAGGACTACTCAAAACTGGCGCACGACTACCGTGCCGCAAGCTACCAAAAGGAAATGCAGGAGAAATACCGCTGGGTGGAATACCACAAATGGAAACTCAAGTTCCGCTCCTACACCGCACTTAGCGGAAAGACCAAATGCCCCGTGCTGATGACCCGCACCGACTTCGGACTCCTGGGACATTACAACAAGCACAAGAAATCGCCTTTCGAAACATTCTACGTGGGCGGCGACGGTATGTCGGGATACTCCTCAGGATACGCCACCGAGACAATCGGCCTGCGCGGTTACGAAAACGGCTGCCTCACTCCATCGCTCAACTATGAGGGCTACGCATATTCGCGCCTCACGCTCGAGCTGCGCTACCCGCTCATGCTCAAAGGCTCCACAAACATCTACGCCCTGGCCTTTGCCGAAGGCGGCAACGCATGGAACGACATAAAGAAGTTCAACCCCTTCGACATGAAACGCTCTGCCGGAGTAGGTGTGCGCGTGTTCCTCCCGATGATAGGCCTCATGGGTCTCGACTGGGCATACGGTTTCGACAAGGTGTTCGGAACGAAGAAAAACAGCGGCTCGCACATACACTTCATCATAGGACAGGAATTCTGATACCCCTGCCTTCGGCCTGAAAGCCCGGCCGGCAGGACAGCAACACACATAAGCAAACCCAAAAAACAAATACTATTATGAAACCTATCCGTAACGTCATCATCGCGATAGCTGTCGCAATGTCTGCGGCAACCGGTGCGCAGGCGCAAAAATTCGCACTTGTCGATATGGAATACATACTCAAGAACATTCCGGCCTACGAGCGCGCCAGCGAACAGCTCAACCAGCAATCAAAGAAATGGCAGGCCGAAGTGGAAGCCATACAGAACGAAGCGCAAACGCTATACAAAAACTACCAGAACGAAGTAGTGTTCCTCTCGGCCGAGCAGAAAAAAAACAACGAGCAGGCCATAGTGGACAAGGAAAAGGAAGCCGCCGAACTGAAGCGCAAATACTTCGCGCCCGACGGCGAACTGTTCAAAAAACGCGAAAGCCTCGTGAAACCCATACAGGACGAAATATACAACGCCATAAAGGACATTTCGCAGACCAAGGGCTACACACTGATTCTCGACCGCGCCTCCGACACAGGCATAATATTCGCCTCGCCCAAAATAGACATATCGAACGAGGTGCTCGCCAAATTGGGATACGCCTCCAACTAACTCCCTCGCGTTTAAACAGAAATAAAGCGTGCCGGCACGGCAAAAACAATAAAATCTGCAATTTAATTTGTCCTTGCGCCCGCCTTTGCGTATCTTTGCACGCTGATAAGAACAAAACGAAACTAAGAATACAAACACAAAATGAAGAAAGTAATTATCATGGCGCTCATACTTGCGCCGCTGAGCCTTTTCGCACAACAAAAGTTCGGACACTTCGACTCGTCTGTAATAGTACAGGCAATGCCCGAATACAAAACCTCGCAAACCGAGCTCCAAACATTGTCAAAACAATACGAGGACGAACTCACACGTATGCGTGACGAACTCCAGAAAAAGAGCCAGGAATACGACAAACAGCGCGACTCGCTGCCCGACAACGTAAAACAGCGCCGCGAGCAGGAACTCCAGGAGCTCTACCAGCGCATACAGCAAAGCTACAACGACAACCGCGACTCGCTCCAAGCAAAATCGGCCGAGAAAATGCAGGCAATCACGCAGAAGATACTCCAGGCCGTACAGGCAATCGGCGATGAAGGCAAATATGTCTACATCATGGACACCACAGGCGGCATACCTTACATCAGCAAGTCGCAGAGCGAAGACCTTACCGACAAAATCAAAACCAAATTAGGCATAAAATAACCAACAAGCCTTTAAAAATACAACGGCGGCGGGAACAAGAATCCCGCCGCCGTTTTTGTCTGCCTTTTTTGCCCCGGTTTTCGGGCGGGTTTTCAGGGGGCAAAAAATATGTCTGAGATATTTTAAAATAGGTCAGACATATTTTGAAATATGTGCCTTGTATTT
>URSZ01000118.1 GCA_900550635.1 uncultured Prevotella sp.
ATGGTGTGAATACCCCAAAGGTTGCTTTTATGCTGCCGTTCGGCTATTCTCCTGATTCGCGCGCTTCGCTGCTTCATTTGTACAAGGAACTTTACGAACCCGGACTATATAAGGATTTATGGTATTACTGGGACGGTAAGCCTGTGATAATGGCGTATAACGACAATTTGAATGTCAATGATCCTACCGAAAAGGCAATACGTGACTTCTTTACTTTCCGTCCCGGACAGCCCGATTATGTGAACGGCCCGGCAGATAACCCTAATTGGAAACAATGGGGGTGGCTCGAAGTCTATCCTCAGAACGGGTATGTAAAGACTACTGACGGCTACGAGGAAGTTACAGTGGGCGTTGCGCAGAATGCTTGCGACGCTTCGGGCGGCCATTGCCAGGCATTCAATATGCCCGGCAGCTACGGGCGGAGCTACTCAAAACGGCAAGGATTTGATACACGGTCCGACGCTTACTTGTACGGGCGCAATTTTTCGGAACAGTGGAGCCGCGCGTTCGAACTCGACCCGAAGTTAGTGTTTGTTACGGGTTGGAATGAATACATCGCGGGTCAATTCGGAGAGCAGGATATATGGCACGGCGAGCCATATTCCTTTGTTGACCAATACAGCTGGGATTGCAGTCGCGACATAGAGCCTAACAAAGGTTGGGGCAGCAGTGGCGACGTTTATTATTACCAGCTCATTGATTATGTGCGTAAGTTCAAGGGCATTTCAGAGCCAGAGAAAGTATCGCAGCCTAAGAAAATAAAACTTACCGACTTTTCTGCATGGGATGATGTCCTCCCGCGCTACACGGATTATAAGGGCGATGTAATGCATCGCGCGGCTAAAGGTGCATGTAACCTTTATTACATCAACACGTCCGGGCGCAACGATATTGTTGAAGCGCGTGTTGCTCGAAGCGGCAAGAATGTTTGTTTTTATGTTGAGACAGATTCTGCGCTGACACCCGTTACCGATAATAATTGGATGCTTCTTTTCATAGACATTGACCGAAACAAGTCGACCGGTTGGGAAGGCTACGATTTTGTGGTAAACCGTTCCGCGAAAGGTAATGGTAAGACTGTGCTCGAACGCAATGTGGAAGGGGCATGGAAATGGCAGGCCGTTAAGGACGTGAAGTATTTTACAGAAGGGAACAAACTCGTCATAAGCATACCGAAGAAACTTTTATCAGACGGTGGCGAACCTCTGAACTTCGAGTTCAAATGGAGCGACAATATGCAGGAAGAAGGCAATCCTATGGATTTCTATGTAAATGGCGACGTAGCCCCGTCTGCTCGATTCAACTATGTATATAACACTGCTTACGAAGAAAAATAACGTTGCATGGTAAATAAGACGGAACATATAGTGGAAATTCCCGAACAAAGCGTAATACAAGCAGCTGCAAAAGGTTATGACGAATTTTGCGGGTTGTTTTCAAACGCAGCCCTCGTTTCTGTTGGCGGAATACTGACAGGAGAAAGCATGTTGAAGTTGAATTCCGACCAAATAACCTTGATTGCGTATATGATATTGCGTAACGAAGTTATGGAAGGAGGTTTCATACAGCTTATTCA
Organism: uncultured Prevotella sp.; assembly: GCA_900550635.1. Lineage (GTDB taxonomy): Bacteria > Bacteroidota > Bacteroidia > Bacteroidales > Bacteroidaceae > UBA6398. Next base: position 1,577 of record URSZ01000118.1, read on the forward strand.
TAATGGTTACGGCCCGTTCATATTCGAAAATCCGTTTGCAAAGGCCATGCGCCTCATGGGATTGCACGATTTCTCAAAACTGTTGTATGATGTAAGACGACAGTATGTGAATAGCGGTAGCAAACTGACTAAGGATTGCAGCGATGAAGAATTTATGGCATTGTACGAGCAACATCCCGAGTATGATGAGTATGATGATGAATTCATAGAGCGAGAACCGGAATACACTGAAGCAATAGCGCGATATATTGATGAACATATGGAAAAGTTTGCCGTGATTGCCAAAGATGAATGTGCCGACATGTAAATTGAAGTTCGGATTAAGTAGAAACGGCCGAGGAATATTATTCAAAATACACCTTTTTGTCTGCAAGAAATAGTAGGGTTTTAAAGCCGGTTAGAGCAATAAAAAAATATGTCTGACATATTTCAAATTATGTCTGACATATTTTAAAATACCTCAGACATATTTTCGGCTTCCTCCTTTTAGCGAAAAAATAAAAAAGCGTGCAGTTTTCAAAATAGGGAATCTGCCGTGTAACAGTAAAAAATAGAATCACACGGGTCGATACCCGGAAAAACATGGTAATTACTCCTGATGACGAACAAACAGAAGAACATCGAAATAAAAAACAAACGTGCAGAGCATGACTATTATGTGCTCGACACATATACTGCGGGTATTGTACTCACAGGAACAGAGATAAAGTCAATCAGACTGGGAAAGGCGAGCCTTGTGGATACGTTTTGCTATGTACGCGACCGAGAGATGTGGGTAAAGAATATGTATGTGGCGGAGTATTTTTATGGCTCGTATAACAACCACGCTTCGCGGCGCGACCGTAAACTTCTGCTAAACAGGCGTGAAATAATCCATTTGGAGCAGGAAACAAAAAATCCCGGGCTTTCCATAGTGCCTTTGCTTCTGTTTATAGACGAAAATAACCGTGCCAAATTAAAAATAGCCCTTGTTAAAGGAAAGAAAGAATACGACAAGCGGCAAACATTGAAAGAAAAAGAAGATCGCAGGGCTATTGCCGAAAAATTCAAAGAATTAAATTCAAGAAAATGGTAACGCGCAAAGATTTAGAGAATTTAGTACGCGAGAGGATTCTTATATTGGATGGTGCCATGGGCACAATGATCCAGTCGTATGGCCTGAAAGAGGAAGATTTCAGAGGAGAGCGCTTTGCCTTTTTGCCCGGAATGCAAAAAGGCAATAACGATTTGTTGTCTATCACACGCCCCGATGTGATAAGAGAAATTCATCGTCGCTATCTTGAAGCCGGAGCGGATATAATCGAGACTAACACGTTCAGTGCACAGCGGATTTCTATGGATGATTACCATGCCGGGCATTTTTGCCGCGAGATAAACCTTGCCGCAACAGCAATAGCACGTTCCGTGGCTGATGAATACACGCTGCGCAATCCTGGCAAGCCACGCATGGTGGCAGGTTCCGTCGGGCCTACAAATAAAACATGCTCGTTAAGCCCGGATGTCAATAATCCGGCATTGAGGAATCTTACTTTCGACGAACTTGCTTCGGCTTATGAAGAGCAGATGGTCGCTTTGCTTGAGGGTGGAGTGGATATGTTCCTTATTGAGACAATTTTTGATACCCTTAATGCAAAAGCAGCCCTTTTTGCAGCGGAAAACGCCATGCGCACAATGCAACGCCGCGTTCCAATAATGCTCTCGGTTACGCTTTCCGACAAAGCCGGGCGTACTCTTTCGGGGCAGACCTTGGAAGCGTTTCTCGCTTCTGTACGCCATGCCGACATATTTTCGGTTGGTCTGAACTGCTCGTTCGGAGCACGCGACATGAAACCTTTCATCGAAAGGCTGGCAAAGATAGCACCTTATTACATATCGGCTTATCCCAACGCCGGGCTTCCAAACGCAATGGGTCAGTACGACCAGACACCCGGAGATATGGCTATACAGGTAAAAGAGTTCATAGATGAAGGATTGGTCAATATAATCGGCGGATGTTGTGGAACAACAGATGAATATATCGCACAATACGGCGCGCTTATCCGTAACGATGACGGAAGTTGGAAAGCGCCTCATGTTCCTGTGCCCGAATCTCATTATTTGTGCCTTTCCGGACTTGAGGCGAAGGTGGTTACTCCCCAAAGCAACTTTATAAACATAGGTGAACGCTGCAACGTTGCCGGCTCTCGCAAATTTCTGCGGCTGATAAAAGAAAAGAAATACGACGAAGCCTTGCATATAGCCCGCAAACAGGTTGAAGACGGTGCGCAGGTGCTTGACATAAATATGGACGACGGACTTCTTGACGCAAAGCAAGAGATGACGAACTTCCTTAACCTTCTTGCTTCGGAACCGGAAATAGCGCGCGTGCCTATAATGATTGATTCTTCGAAATGGGACGTAATAATTGCCGGCTTGAAGTGCATTCAGGGTAAATGTATAGTGAATTCCATTTCACTAAAGGAAGGAGAGGATAAATTCCTTTCTCATGCGCGTGAATTGCGACGTTTCGGCGCGGCTGTGGTTGTAATGGCTTTCGACGAGATAGGACAGGCCGTTACCTATGAGCGTAAAATAGAGATATGCGGCAGGGCATACAAACTCCTTACCGAAAAGGCCGGATTCCCTCCAGAGGATATTATTTTCGACCCCAACGTCCTTTCTATAGCTACCGGTATGCCGGAGCACGACAGTTATGCCTTGGATTTCATACGTGCGGTAGAATGGATTCGCAAGAACTTGCTGCATGTGCATGTAAGCGGCGGTGTAAGCAACCTGTCGTTTTCTTTCAGAGGCAACGACTATATACGCCAAGCCATGAATGCCGTGTTCCTGTACCATGCGGTACAGGCCGGAATGGATATGGGTATAGTAAATCCTTCGGTTTCGGTTTTATATGGCGATATACCCGAAGACAGGCTGAAGATTATAGACGACGCGATAATGTTCCGTTCGCCCGACGCTGCGGAAAGGCTTATTGATTTGGCAGACAAGATAAAAGACTCGGGCAACGGCGTGATAAGCAATGCCGACGATTCGCGCCAGGCCGCATGGCGAAGTGCCGGATTGGAGGAACGTCTCTCGTATGCAATGGTCAAGGGAGTAGGGGATTATCTTGAAGAAGATTTGGACGAAGCTATCAAAAAATACCCACGTGCCGTTGACATAATCGAAGGACCTTTGATGAGCGCCATGAACGAAGTGGGCGATTTGTTTGCTTCGGGCAAGATGTTCCTGCCGCAAGTGGTCAAGACGGCCCGCACAATGAAAACAGCCGTCGCCATATTGCAACCTTTTATCGAAAGGGAAAAAGAATCCGGAACGGCCTCTGCCGGAAAAGTACTGATTGCAACCGTAAAGGGAGACGTGCACGATATAGGCAAGAATATCGTCTCCGTAGTGCTGGCTTGCAACAACTACACGATAGTCGATTTGGGCGTAATGTGCCCTCCCGAAGTTATTGTAAAGCGGGCCATTGAGGAAAAGGCCGATATTGTGGCATTGAGCGGCTTGATAACGCCGAGCCTTGACGAGATGGTGCATGTGGCAGCAATGATGCGCGAGGCCGGAATGTCCATCCCTATCATGGTGGGAGGAGCTACCACGTCAAAACTGCACACCGCCTTGAAAATATCGCCCGCATACGGAAACACCGTGGTATGGACAAAGGATGCCTCGCAAGCGGCGCTTGTGGCAGCGCATTTGATGAACAAAGACACGTCGGCGGCTTACAGACAAGCGTTGGAAGAAGAGTACGAACAAATGCGCAGTGACGCAAAACAAACACAGGAACCGTCTTTGTCGCTCGACGAGGCAAGGAAACGGAAGTTGAACCTGTTTTGAACAGGGCGCTTAAAGATAAATGGCAGTCAAGCACAAAAACGGTTGTGCTTGGCTGTTTCATTTTCCCGCCGTTGCCGGTTGGCAGAGCTTTTTACAGCGTGTTGTGCTAACGAAACCCGCCGTAGGTATTGTATTCTCGTTTGACAAGCTAACCGCTCGAACATGGCGAAAATGTAGCATGAGAATCTGCGATTTGCGCGCTGCATTGTTATGCAGCGCGCAACCGCTTTTTATTCAGAAATCCGCCGGAAAATCTCTTTTTGTAAAGAATTGATAATCAGGCTCTCTTTTTGAGCAAAAAATATGTGCCTTGTATTTCGAAATACAAGGCACATATTTTAAAATTCAAGGCACATATTTTTCATTTCCTCCCGTGTGTTTTTTTCCGGCAGCGCGGTTGGTCTTTATGTTTTTGAATGGTTATTCATTAAGGAGGCTGCTTCGAGACGTTGCAATACGGACATATTTGCCAAAAAACACATGTGCGGCAACAGCTTTCGGCAAAAACAGGCGCAGCCACTTTGTGTAGCTCCTTACTTTTTGTATCTTTGAAACCTCAAAACGGGAGGTATGGATTTAACGAAGATACAGCGCATAAAGCAACGCTACGATATAATAGGTAACTATGAAGGCTTGAACAGGGCCTTGGATGTTGCCTTGCAAGTGGCAATGACCGATTTGTCCGTGCTTATAACGGGTGAGAACGGCGTGGGTAAGGAAGTGTTCCCGCGGCTCATTCATGACAACAGCGCACGCAAGTCGAAAAAGTATTTTGCTGTGAATTGCGGTTCCATACCTGAGGGCACCATCGACAGCGAACTGTTCGGCCATGAGAAAGGCGCATTCACCGGGGCGATAGGCGAGCGCGAAGGTTACTTCGGCGTGGCCAACGGAGGTACGCTGTTTCTCGACGAAGTGGGAGAGTTGCCCCTCTCAACGCAGGCACGGCTGCTGCGTGTGCTCGAAACGGGCGAATACATCCGCGTGGGTGCGAGCGACGTGCGCAAGACCGACGTGCGCATAGTGGCCGCCACGAACGTAGACATGGCCAAAGCCATAAACGATGGCAAATTCTGCGAGGATTTGTATTACCGCCTTAATACCATACCTATTTCCATCCCCGCATTGCGCGAACGTGGCGAGGACGTGTATTTGCTGTTCCGCAAGTTCGCTTTGGAAATGAGTGAGAAATACAAAATGCCGGCAATATACCTAACCGACGAGGCTAAAAAGGTGCTCATGTCATATTCGTGGCCCGGGAATGTGCGGCAACTCAAAAATATAACGGAAAACATGTCTATAACCTCGGAGGATAGGGAAATTTCAGCCGGTATCCTGCGCCGTTATCTTCCGGAAGATCCGCACCGCGGCCAATTAGTGACCGTAAGCAATGACAACGCGGGGCATAGCTTTGAAAACGAACGCGAGATTTTGTATCAGATTCTGTTCGATTTGCGGCGGGATGTAAGCGAATTGAAGCGTATAGTACGCGAGCAACAGACGCAAGGCACAAGCAATGTTCCCGCACGCGAATACAGGTATGTTACAGCCGAAGGAAGCATACTGCCGCCCGAACAGTCGAAAACAGAAGTAACAGAAAAAGACAAGGCAAAGGAACTGCCGGCAGATGAATATGTTGAAGAGTCGGTTACACTCGACGATTACGAGCGCGAAGTAGTGAAACGTGCCTTGGAGCGCAATATGGGGCGGCGCAAGGAAACCGCCCGTGCGCTGGGAATATCAGAACGAACTCTATACCGCAAGATTAAGGAGTATGGACTTGAGTAAAATTTTACGTGTATTGACGGTGGCAATTGTTATGTCGGTTGTGTCGGCATGCAGCGTGCAGTACAAATTCAATGCTGCCTCAATAAATTACGACGAGATAAAGACTATACAGATAGCTGACTTCCCCTTGCGTACAGCCTTGGTTTGGGCTCCGATGAGGGCGATGTTCAATAACCAGCTGCAGGATACCTATGCCAACCAGACGCGCCTGCAACTTGTAAAACGGCAGGGCGACTTGCAACTTAGCGGTGAAATTGTTGGTTACGAGCAGTTTAATAAGGCAATTTCGGCAGAAGGTTATTCGGCGCAGGTACAGTTGCGTATGACAGTAAACGTTAGATTCGTTAACATGAAAAACCATACGCAGGACTTTGAACGCCGCTTTACCGCGACCAGCGAGTACGACTCGTCGCAGTCGCTTAACTCTGTACAAGAAGAATTGGTTACTGAAATGATTCAAAATATAACAGACCAGATATTCACTGCAACGGTAGCAAATTGGTAAAAAACGTGCGAGCAGGT